>NZ_SMLA01000009.1:0-169455 GCF_004349225.1 Saccharopolyspora karakumensis | reverse complement strand
AAGACACCGCCGACACAATCCTTAGATGGGGTGGGCAGGAGAAGAAATTCTTCTGCCCACCCCATTTTTCATGCCCGGAAAACCCGCGCGATCCCGCAATTCATCGTCCCCCGGCCCACGAACACCGCAGCAATCGCAAACGGCGAGAACTGCGGTGCCCGTCCGGCGAGCGGGAGTTAGCTGAGGCTCCGGCGGCGGAGTTCGAAGCAGAGGACCGCCGCCGCGCTGGCGACGTTGAGGGATTCGACCTCGTTGGCCATCGGGATCGACAGCGGCTGGGCGATGCGCTCTTCCACCTCGGTGGAGAGGCCGGCGGTCTCGCTGCCGAGCACGAACACGGCGCGGTCGCCGAAGTCGGTGTTGTAGAGGCTGTGCTCCGAGTCGGCGTCGAGCGCGTAGAGCGGGTAGCCGGCCTCGGTGAGCATCTCGGCCGCTTCGGCAGCGGTCCGGCTGCGCAGCACGGGCGCGTGGAAGGCGACTCCGGCGGATGCCTTGATGACCAGCGGGTCCAGTCCGGCGACGCCCCGGTGAGGGACGACGATCCCGCCGATGCCGGAGGCGGTGGCGGTCCGCAGGATCATGCCGACGTTGGCGGGAGTGGTCAGGCCGTCCAGCAGCAGGACGGTGCGCGGGGCGGTGGCGTGGTCGGCGAGCGCGTCGGCCAGCGGCCGCATCTTGCGGGCGACGACGTCGGCGACGACGCCCTGGTCGTGGCGTCCGTTGCCGGCCAGCACCTTCACCCGGTGCGCGCTCGCGCGCTGCACCTTCACGGCGCGGTCCGCGGCCGCCTCCTCGATTTCCGCGATGGCCCCACCGCGGAGTCCTTCCGCGACGATCACCTTGTCGACCCGCAGGTCGTAGTCGGCCAACGCCTCCAACACGGGCTTGCGGCCGTAGACGGTGACGAATCGGTCCTTCGGGGAAACTTCGCTGGTCACACCATCAAGTGTCACATGCCCGCGTTGCGGCCCGGCGGGTGAACCCCTCGGTCCGGTGGGGATGTGTGCCAGGATCTCCGCATGCCCGATCGCCTTTCCGCCGTCGACGCCTCCTTCCTGTACCTGGAGGACTACACGACGCCGATGCACGTCGGCGGTGTCGCGGTTTTCCGCCGGCCTCGCAGCGATTTCGACTACGAGCACCTGCTGTCGATGGTCGATCGGCGGCTCGGTCTGGTGCCCCGGTACCGGCAGCGGGTGATGGAGGTTCCGGGCAGCCTGGCGCGTCCGGTGTGGGTGGACGATCAGGACTTCGACCTCACCTACCACGTCCGGCGGTCGGCGCTGCCGAAACCGGGCAACGACGACCAGCTGCACGACCTGGTGGCGCGGCTGATGTCCCGCAAGCTCGACCACACCCGTCCGCTGTGGGAGCTGTACCTGGTCGAGGGGCTGTCGAAGAACCGCGTCGCGATCATCACCAAGACCCACCAGGCGATGATCGACGGCATCGGTGCGATCGACATCGGGCAGGTCATCTTCGACCTGCAACGCAACCGCGAGATCGAGGACGTGGACGCGCTCTGGATGCCGCGACCGGCTCCGACCGTGGCGCAGCTGCTGGTGGAGGCGGCGACGGACGCGGTGCAGCGACCGGGCGAGGTGGTGGAGAACGTCCGCGCGGCCATGGTCGACGCTTCGGCGACGGTGCAGAAGGTGACGCGCGCGCTCGGCGGCGTCGCATCGGCCGTCCGGGCCGCCGTGGTGCCCGCGCCCAGCGGCCCGCTGAACGCGCCGACGTCGACGCAGCGGCGCTTCGCCGTGGCGAAGGCGAAGCTGGACGACCTGCGGGCGGTGCGACGGGCGCACGGCAGCACGGTCAACGACGTGGTGCTGGCGGTGGTCGCCGGCGCTCTGCGGAACTGGCTGCTCTCGCGCGGCGAGGTGGTCACCCCGTCGACGACCCTGCGGGCGATGGTTCCGGTGTCGGTCCGCGACGACGACGCGGAGGCGGATGCCGCCTACCAGGACACCGCGAGCCTGCCGGTCGGGACGGTAGGCAACAAGGTGTCGGCGTACCTGGTGGACCTGCCGGTGGGAGAGGGCAATCCGACCATGCGGTTGCACCAGGTCAGCCATGCCATGCGGGCGCACGCCGAGTCCGGCCAGTCGGTGGCCGCGGACACCCTGGTGAAGGTCAGCGGTTTCGCTCCGCCGACGCTGCACGCGCTGGGCGCTCGGGTGGCCAACGAGTTCTCGGACCGGTTGTTCAACGTGCTGGTCACCAACGTCCCGGGGCCGCAGGTGCCGCTGTACGCGGCGGGGGCGAGGATGATGGAGATGTTCCCGGTGGTGCCGCTGGCCAAGAACCAGTCGCTGTCGGTCGGTGTGACCTCGTACAACGGCGCTGTGTACTTCGGGCTGAACGCGGATCGGGACGCGATGCCCGACGTCGGCGTGCTGGCGGCGATGATCGGTGAAGCTGTAGACGAGATGATCGGGACGGTCGACGCATGAGGATTTACCTGCCTGCCACGCTGCCGATGCTGCAGCAACTGGTGGCGGACAAGCAGATGCAGCCGCTGGGCGGGACGGCGTTCGCGCTGACTCCGGCGCTTCGCGAGTCCTACGCGACCGGAGACACCGAGGAGCTGGAGTACGCCGCGATGCGGGAGGCCGCTCGTGCCTCGTTGCGGCTCCTGGCCGCTGACGAGGAGGGCAAGATCGAGCAGCGGCGGGTGGTGATCTCCGCCGACGTGGACGACGTGACGCTGCGCCCGGATCTCGACCACGCGGTGGTGAAGGTGTCAGGCCCGGTGATCTGGAAGCAGCTCGCGGCCGTGCACGTGGACACCACCGAGGCCGAGGACGCGGTCCGGTCGGCGGCCGAGGTCATCGACGCCGCCGACCTGGGGGACCCGGACGCGGAGTTCGCCCTCGGCGACGCCGAGGATCACGAACTCGCCTGGTACGCGCCGCAGGAAGTCCCGTTCCTGCTCGAACTCATGTGATCAGCGCGGCGGCTGCGCCATCGGCGGGAGGTCGTCGAAGACTCCGACCTGGGCGGCCGGGGGCAGGTGGATGTCCACCGGGGTTCCCCAGTCGCGGTAGGTGGAGGTGAGCGAGACCTCGCCCGCCTGGGCGATGTTGGTGGTGGCGGCGAACTTGGCCGGGAGGCCCTGCTCGTCGAGCCACAGCTGGTAGCCGAGTTCGCGCTCGCCATCCTCGACGGCCCGCTGGAAGCGTTCCCGCTGCTGCTCGTCAGGAGCGATCTTGGCGGCTTCCTCGGTGAGGATCCGCAGGTCGTAGCGGGTGGTGGGGCGGCCGTCGACGGTGTCCGGTGCCGATCCCTGGATGCGGGTGGCCTGCTCGACGCCGCTGAAGGTGGCGCGTGGGTCGACGGATTCGTGCAGCTGGGCCAGGGCGGGGCTGAGCAGCTTCGAGCCGAAGTCCGAGCCGTCGTGGGAGATCTTCAGCCACGGCTTGGTGGCGTCCGGCCGGGCCAGCGGGGTGTTGAGGTAGCCGACTTCGTCCACGATGGACACGGCGAGCTTCTCGGTGCGCGCGTTGCGGGTCTTGCCGTCGAGCGCGAGGTCGGCCTGCGGGCCGCGGTACCGGACGGCTCCGTCGGCGTTGAGCTGCCCGACCATCCCGAGGCTGCCGGTCATGGTGGCGCGCGCGGTGCCGAGCGCGTTGATCTTGTTGATCGTGTCGGCGAGAACGGCTTCGGCGACGGGACGCGGATCGGGACGGGCCATCGGCAGCGCCGCGTGTGGTTGGGGTTGCTCGCCGGCGCAAGCGCTGAGCGTTGCGGCGAGGGCGAGACCAGCGGACAACACCGCAGTCCTGGTGCGGGCACGGGGCATCGGGCGTGCTCCTCGGCGGGTGGCGGATGGCTTGGACGTCGTCGCTGGCCAACGCTAGCAACGAAGTTCCAACCTCACCGGGAACGCGCTTCCCCATTAGGGGGATGGGTCGAGCCCCGCGGGGACCGCGCCGTCAAGCCTCCTCGAGGCCGGCCCGGGAGCGCAGGAGGCGGCGGAGCGAGGCGAGCTGGTCGGGGCTGCCGCCTTCCTGCTCGGTGTAGGTGTCGAGGTAGCAGTCGGGGTCGTCGGTCCCGCCGAGGTGGCCGCAGTTCGGCGGGCATTCCTCGGCGGCTTCGGCGAAACCCTCGAACGGGGCGATCACGTCGTCGGCGGTGACGTGCGCCAGGCCGAAGGAGCGGATGCCGGGTGTGTCGACGACCCAACCGTCGCCGGGCAGCGCCAGGGCGACCGCGGAGGTCGAGGTGTGGCGGCCCTTGCCGACTCCGCTGACCTCGCCGGTGGCTCGTGCGGCGTCCGGGACCAGCTTGTTGACCAGCGTGGACTTGCCGACGCCGGAGTGGCCGACGAGCGCGGAGACCCGGCCGGCGAGCATGTCGCGCAGCTCGTCCGGTTCGGCGTCGAGGCTGGTGATGGTGATCGGCATGTCCAGCGAGGAGTAGCTGGCGATCCACTCGCCGGGATCGGCCAGGTCGGCCTTGGTCAGGCACAGCACCGGCAACAGACCGCCCGCGTAGGCGGCGACCAGGCAGCGGTCGATGAACCCGGGGCGCGGTGGCGGGTCGGCGAGCGCGGTGACGATGATCAGCTGCTCGGCGTTGGCGACGACCACTCGTTCGTAGGGATCGGTGTCGTCGGCGGTGCGGCGCAGCACGCTGGCGCGGTCGGCGACGCGGACGATGCGCGCGAGCGTGTCGGGCTTGCCGGAGATGTCGCCGACGACGCCCACGAGGTCTCCGACGACGACCGGGGTGCGGCCGAGCTCGCGGGCTCGCATGGCGGTGACGACGCGGTCCGGGTCGCTGTCGAGGGCGACGGTCCACCGGCCTCGGTCGACGGCGATGACCATGGCCTCGGCGGCGTCGGAGTGCTTCGGCCGCTGCTTGCTGCGCGGCCTGCTGCCCCTGCCGGGGCGCACCCGCACGTCGGACTCGTCGAGGTTCCGCCAGCCGCGCTTGCTCATCTGCGGGCCCCCGGGATCACGCGGACTCCCCGAGCATCGCGGTCCACATCCCGGGGAAGTCCGGGATGGTCTTGCTGGTGGTGGCGATGTCCTCGACCACCACGCCGTGCACCTTGAGGCCGAGGATCGCGCCCGCGGTGGCCATCCGGTGGTCGGCGTAGGAGTGCCATTCGGCGCCGGTCAGCGGGTGGGCGTCGATGATCAGGCCGTCCTCGGTCTGCTGGGCGTTGCCGCCGAGCTTGTTGAGCTCGGTCTCCAGGGCGGCGAGCCGGTCGGTCTCGTGGCCGCGCAGGTGCGCGATGCCGCGCAGGTGGGACCGGCCGGAGGCGAGGGCGGCCAGCGCGGCGACGGTGGGGGTGAGCTCACCGACGGCGCGCAGGTCGATGTCGACGGGTGCGAGCTCGTCGGGGCCGGTGACGGTCAGGCCGTCGGAGTCGAGGCGGACGTCGGCGCCCATCTTGGTGAGGATGTCGCGGATCGCGTCGCCGGGCTGGGTGGTCCGGGCCGGCCAGCCCGGAACGGTGACCGTGCCGCCGGTGACGGCCGCGGCGGCCAGGAACGGGGTGGCGTTGGACAGGTCGGGTTCGACGTCGGCGTCGAGCGGGCTGATCGGGCCGGGTTCGACGCGCCAGGTGTTGCGCTGGGAGGCGTCGACGATGACCCCGGCGTCGCGCAGCATCGCGACGGTCATCTCGATGTGCGGCAGCGACGGCAGCGGGGGACCGGAGTGCCGGACGGTGACGCCCTTGTCGAAGCGCGGGCCGGACAGCAGCAGCCCGGAGACGAACTGCGATGACGCCGAGGCGTCGATGGTGACCGTGCCGCCGGTCAGGTTGCCGCTGCCGCGCACCTCGAAGGGCAGGGAGTCGCCGGTGATGTCGGCGCCGAGCTCGCGCAGCGCGTCGAGCACGGTGCCCAGCGGTCGTGCGCGGGCCTGCGGGTCGCCGTCGAAGACGATCTGCCCGGTGGCCAGCGCGGCGACCGGGGGCAGGAAGCGCATCACGGTCCCGGCCAGGCCGCAGTCGACCTCCGCCGGTCCGCGCAGGCCGGCCGGGATGACCTGCCACGATCCGTCCGGGCCGTCGGTGATCGTGGCGCCGAGCGAGCGCAGCGCTGAGGCCATCAGCTCGGTGTCCCGGCTGCGCAGCGGTGCGCGCAGCGCGGAGGGCCCGTCCGCGAGCGCGGCGAGCACCAGCGCCCGGTTGGTGATCGACTTGGAGCCGGGCAGCGGGACGGTCGCGCGCACCGCGCCGGTGGCGGCGGGAGCAGGCCAGAGCTGGGTCATGCACCAATGATCCCGCATTCCACCCGGGTATTTCAGCGCCGGGGCGGTCAGGACGCTCGCCTGGGATGAACGGGACTGCCAGGATGAAGTGGACACGCCGTCGACTCGCGGGAGGTTGGAATCCGGATGTGCGGCAGATATGCCTCCAGCAAGGATCCCGGGAAGCTCGCGGCGGAGTTCGCCGCCTTGGACGCCACCGGTGGTGCGGCGCCGGGTGCGGACTTCAACGTCGCCCCGACCAAGCGGGTGCTGACGGTGGTCCAGCGGCACCCGCAGGACGAGACCGGGGAAGCCGATCTGGAGCGGAACGAGCGGTCGATCCGGGTGATGCGGTGGGGGCTGGTGCCGTTCTGGGCGAAGGACAAGTCCATCGGCAGCCGGATGATCAACGCCAAGTCGGAGACGGTGACCGGCAAGCCCGCGTTCCGCAGTTCGATCAAGCGCTACCGCTGCCTGGTGCCGGCGGACGGTTGGTACGAGTGGAAGCGCGAGGGCGGGGCGAAGCAGCCGTACTTCATGACGCCGCCGGACGGATCGAGCCTGGCGATGGCGGGCATCTACTCGACCTGGCGGGAGAACGACGAGGCCGAACCGCTGGTGACCTGCTCGGTGCTGACCGCGGCGGCGGTCGGTCAGCTCACCGACGTGCACGACCGGATGCCGCTGCTGCTGCCGCAGGGGGCGTGGTCGCACTGGCTGGATCCCGATCAGCCGGACGTGTCGGACCTGCTCGCGCCGCCGTCGCTGGAGCTCGCCGAATCGTTGGAGGTCAGGCCGGTTTCCACGGCGGTCAACAGCGTGCGCAACAACGGCGTGGAGCTGCTCGATCGCGTGTCTCTCGACGCGCGTGAGAAGGCGGTAGGTTTGGACCGGGAGCAGTAGTCGAGTCGAGGTGAGAGCGGATGTGTGGTCGCTACGCCGTGCGGCGGGACCCGGCGGCCTTGGCCGAGGAGTTCGCGGCCGCTGATCGCACCGAGGGCGTGACCGGTGCGGACTTCAACATCACGCCCACCAAGACGGTCCCGATCGTGGTGCAGCGCGGTGCTGAGCGCAGCGTGCGGCCGGTGCGCTGGGGTTTGGTGCCGACCTGGGCGAAGGAGGCCGACGGCGGCCCGCCGATGATCAACGCGCGGGCGGAGACGATCACCGTCAAACCGGCCTACGCCGAGTCCGCGCGGCGGCGCCGCTGCCTGATGCCGGCGACGGGTTGGTACGAGTGGAAGCCCGGTGACAAGCGGCGTCAGCCCTACCTGTGCCGGCGCCGAGACGGCGCGAGCATGGCGATGGCCGCGGTGTTCTCCGCGTGGTGGGACCCGACGACAGCGGGTCAGCCGCTGGTGACGTGCGCGGTGGTCACCACCGATGCGGTCGGCGAGCTCGCCGACGTCCACCACCGGATGCCGCTGGTGCTGCCCGAGGAGCGCTGGGCGGACTGGCTGGACCCCACGCGCAGCGAGATCGACGAGTTGCTGCTCCCCGACCCCGGCGTGCTGGGGGAGTTGGCGCTCCACACCGTGTCGACCGAGGTGAACAGCATGCGCAACAACCATCCTGACCTGCTGGAACCTGCCGATCCGGTGCCCGAGCCGGCTGAGCAAGCGGCGTTGTTCGAGTCATGACCAGCATCGAGGTCGACACCCCGCACGGCCCGGCACGGGCCGAGCTGCACTGCGCTGAGGAAGGTCGTGCCGCGCTGCTGCTGGGGCACGGCGCGGGTGGCGGGATCAACGCGCCCGACCTGGTGGCGGCGACCCGCGCGGCCACCGACGCCGGGGCGCACGTGGCGCTGGTCGAGCAGCCCTACCGGGTGGCCGGCCGCAGGGCTCCGGCACCGGCCAAGCAGCTGGACGCGGCGTGGCTGGCGGTGGTCGAGGACCTCGGTGAGCGCTGGTTCGCCGATCTGCCGCTGATCTTCGGCGGGCGTTCCTCCGGGGCGAGGGTGGCCTGCCGCACCGCGGACGCGGGTGAGGCGGAGGCGGTGCTGTGCCTGGCGTTCCCGCTGCACCCGCCGGGCAAGCCGGAGAAGTCGCGGGCGTCGGAGATCGACGCGGTGGAGAACCCTGTGCTGGTCGTGCAGGGTGAGCGCGACGCGTTCGGCAGGCCCGAGCCGGCGCACAACCGCGAGGTGGTGCTGGTGGCCGGTGACCACTCGCTCAAGGCCGACGTCGATGCCGTGCACCGGGCGACGTCGGAGTGGCTGACGCGGGTGCTGCGGCTGATCGACTGACATCGCTCGGGCGAGTGACGTCGTTTTGCGGAGCCGTGCGTTCCGGTTTCTTCCCGCGCTGGTGGGAGAGCCGGCACCCGCGGTTGATCACCATCTGAAATTCGCCGCATTGCTCCGCCGCGTCCGGAGACCTCAACATCGGTCGGCGCTGGGCCCCCGAGCTCGTGCACCCGGACAGGACGATTCCCCCGATCTTGTCCGGCGCGGGGTGCGGCTGTTGCGCGGCAGCGGCACCAGGTGCCGAGGGGAGCGGTCCTTGCGGGGCCGCTCCCCTCGGGCCCGCTCTAGGTCGAGATCTCGGCGAAGGTCGCGCCCAGCAGGTCCCCCAGTTCGTTCGGGGACAGCTCGATCTCCAGGCCCCGGCGTCCCGCGCTGCAGAAGATCGTGTCGAAGGCCTCGGCCGAGGTGTCGATGACGACCGGCAGGCGCTTCTTCTGGCCCAGCGGGGAGATGCCGCCCGCGACGTAGCCGGTGGCTCGTTCCGCCGCGGCGATCTCGGCCATCTTGGCCTTCTTGCCGCCCGCGGCAGCGGCCAGGGCTTTCAGGTCGAGTTGCCCGGTGACGGGAACCACACCGACCGTGAGGGTGCCGTCGACGTCCGCGACCAGCGTCTTGAACACTCGATCGGGTGACTGGCCGAGTGCTTCGGCGGCTTCGAGGCCGAACGACTCGGCACGCGGGTCGTGGTCGTAGGCGTGCACGCGGTGCGTCACGCCCTTCTTGGTCAACAGCGCCGTCGCCGGGGTTCCCTTGCCTGCCACGCACGTCACTGTAGAGCCCGGAATACCGCCTCCGGAGGCGGTGTTGAACCCAGCGTGACGATGGATTCGACGAACACCTGCGTGCTGGACCGCCCACCGCGCCCGCAGCTGTCGCCGCCAGGAAATGGCAGGACAGCGCGGGTATCCTCGAACACGGACCATGCGAAGGAGTGCATGGGTTCGTCGTCTGCCGCCACGTCGTCCGGGCGGCGGGAAAGGAGCCTGGTGCCTAGCACCCCAGAGGACTCTGCCAACACCGCGCGCACCGACGCTGCCACCACGCAGGACGTCGAGCGGGCGGAGGAGACCGACGCGCAGCGCGCGGCCCGCTTCGAGCGGGACGCGATGCCGCTGCTGGACCAGCTCTACGGTGCGGCGCTGCGGATGACCCGCAACGCTCAGGACGCCGAAGACCTCGTTCAGGAGACCTACCTGAAGGCGTTCTCGGCGTTCAAGTCCTTCACGCAGGGCACGAACCTGAAGGCCTGGCTGTACCGGATCCTCACCAACACCTACATCAACGGCTACCGCAAGCGGCAGCGACAGCCGCAGCAGCAGCCGACCGATGAGATCGCCGACTGGCAGCTCGCGCAGGCCGAGAACCACACGTCGACGGGACTGCGCTCGGCCGAGGTCGAAGCGCTGGACCGGCTGCCCGACACCGACGTGAAGGCCGCGCTGCAGCTGCTGGCCGAGGAGTTCCGCATGGTCGTGTACCTCGCGGACGTGGAAGGTTTTGCGTACAAGGAGATCGCCGAGATCATGGGCACCCCCATCGGCACCGTCATGTCGAGGTTGCACCGTGGTCGCAGGCAGCTGCGTGAGATGCTCACCGACGTCGCCCGTGATCGAGGCTTCTTGCGGGAGACCCAGCAGGAGGTGAGCACTTCATGAATTGCGGTGAGCCGGACGAGGCATCCTGCCAGGACGCGCTCGCCGAGGTGTGGCTGTTCCTGGACAACGAGTGCGACCAGGCGCGGCGCGAAGCCGTGCAGCGTCACCTCGATGGTTGCGGAACGTGCCTGGAGCACTTCGGCATCGAGGAACACCTGAAGGCGTTGCTGCAGCGCAAGTGCAGCGGTGAGCACGCTCCCACGGAGCTCAAGGACCGCCTGCGCTCGTCGATCCGCGAAGCGGTCCTGAGCAAGGCCGAGATCACCGTCGAGCACGGACCGGAAGGAACCTCGGTAGAAGTCCGAGCCAAGAAGTGATCATCGTTCGTGGTCGTCCTGCGTAGCGGTGCGGGTGGGGGAACCTGACCCGCACCGTGGACTCCGCGCGCACTCCTGATGTATGCCAATGACACGGCGTCGCGGCGACCTCGCCACGGCACGGCTCAGAACCCCCGGCGGTGCGAGTTGCTCAGTTGGTGAATGAGAAAGCGGCTTCGCCGCTTGCCCTGTGCTCTTTCTAGGGCTTCTCTCTTCTGGCCACCCAGGCTGCTGCTTGGGTTCTGCGTTCCATGCCGAGCTTGGCCAGGACTGAGGTCACGTAGTTCTTGACGGTCTTCTCGGCCAGGAACAGGCGCTCTGCGATCTGGCGGTTGGTCAGCCCCTCGCCGATCAGCTCCAGGACCTTGCGCTCGCGCTCGGTGAGGGCGGCGAGCTCGTCGGGTTCGGGGCTGCTGGACTGGCGCAGGTGCTCGAGCACCCGCCCGGTGGTGACCGGGTCCAGCAGCGACCGGCCCGCGGCGACCTCGCGGACGGCGTTGACCAGGTCCTGGCCGCGCACCTGCTTGAGCAGGTAGCCCGACGCGCCCGCGTTGATCGCGCCGACGAGCGCCTGCTCGTCGTCGAAGGCCGTCAGGACCAGGCAGTACGGCGCGTCGGCCAAGGCCCGCAGCTTGCGGCACAGCTCCAGCCCGTCGCCGTCGGGCAACCTCATGTCGATGACCGCGACGTCCGGTGCGGTGGCCTGAGCGCGCGCCAGCGCCTCGCCCACGCCGCCGGCCTCGGCGACGATCTCGACGTCGGGTTCGGTGTCCAGCAGGTCGCGCAGACCTCGCCGGACGACCTCGTGATCATCGACCAACAGCACCCTGACCGCCACGACGTCCACGCTAATGGGCGCCGGTGGCGGTCCGCGCAGCAGTGTCGCTTTCCGGGTTACTTCTTCTTGGCGTTCTTCGCGCCGGTCTTCTTCGCGGTCTTCTTGGCGATGCGGGCGCTCTTGCGCGCCCGGTAGCCGACGCTGGGCTTGCCGCCGGTGTCCACCGCCGCCAGCAGCACGCCGCCGAGCAGGCCGAGGTTCTTGAGGAAGTGGATCTGCTGCTCGGAGCGCACCTGCGGGTCCTGCTCCTCCCAGAAGCGGTGCGCGGCCAGCGTGGTCGGGATGATGCTGCCCGCCAGCAGCAGCGACGCCAGTCGCGGGAACTTGCCCAGCGCCAGCAGCGCACCAGCGCCGATCTTCACACCGGCATCGATGCGCACCAGCGTCTCGGGATCGGTCGGCACCTGCTCGGGCAGCGCGTCGCGCACGGGGTCGGTCGCCTTCTCCAGCAGCGGAGCAGCGCCCTTGGCGTGGTTCGGGGTGTCCTTGAGGGCACCGATCCCACCCATGATGAAGATCGAAGCCAGCATCGGACGAGCCAGACGGCGGATCAGCATCGGGGGAACCTCCTAGATGGGTCGTCTTGGGCCTGACGGTACTTTTCAGGGCCCCGTTCCGCCTGGCAGCGAGGTGTCAGTGCAGATCGACCTGGGCGAACACCTCGTCCCAGGCGGCGGCGACCTGGCGGGCGCACAGCTGAGGGGCTGCGCCGCCGATTCCGGTGCCCAGGCCGGGCATCGCGATCGAGTGCACCACCCGGTGCACGGGGGCGCCGTTGTCGAGCACGGCGCTCGCCCACAGCCGCAGCATCGCGCGCGCCGCGAGGTAGGGGTGCACGGTGTCGGCGGGCAGGGTCTCCCCGGGCTCGCGCATCGTCGGTGCGCTGATCAGCCAGATCGGGCTGGGAACACCGGTGGGGACCAGCAGCGCTTCGCCCACCGGCAGCTCGCCGCCGTGGTAGGCGAGCACGGCGCTGCGCACCTGCTCCTCGACTTCTGGGAAGGCGCGGGCGTACACAGCGTCGATGCCACCGCGCATCCAGCCGTAGGAGTTGGCGGGGCTGACGACGGCGTCCACCTGAACGTCGAGAACCGAGCCTTGATGAACGGAAATGCCGGGCCGGCTTTCCGCGATCTCCTGCCATGCAGCGGCCAGCGGCTCGTCCAACGCGCACAGGACGAGCTGCAGCTCCGGCTCCGCTCCCTCTGCCGATGAGCGCCCCGAATCTGCGGTCACGCCCCACAGCATCGCAGGAATGCACCGCGTAGTGGCATTGGGTAGGTCACATCCGCGACGACGTGGCGTTTAGCCCCGCGGAGCACGGCCGGAACGATCACTGAGCGTGGAAACCCCTCAGTAGCCGTTGAAAAACGTTCATGTGGCCCAGCCCGGGTGGTCTTGCGCGGCCCGTAATCTGGGCGGGTGCCAGAAATCGCCTACCTCGGTCCGCCGGGAACCTTCACCGAGCAAGCGACTCGGCTGCTGACCGCCGACTTCGACGCCGACCTCGTGCCCTGCGAAACCGTGCCGGTGGCGCTGGCCGCGGTGCGCTCGGGGGAGGTGCTGGCCGCCGGGGTCCCGGTGGAGAACTCCGTGGAGGGCTCCGTTCCGGCTACGCTCGACGCGCTGACCGCGGACGATCCGCTGATCGCGGTCAAGGAGGTCGTGATCCCGGTCCAGTTCGACGTGTTCGCCCGGCCGGGCATGACGCTGGGGGAGGTCGGGACCGTCGCCAGCCATCCGCACGCGCTGGCGCAGGTGCGCGGCTGGCTGGCCGAGGCGCTGCCGAAGGCCGACGTCCGCGCGGTCAGCTCGACGGCCGCTGCGGCCGCCGCCGTCGCCGACGGCGAGTACGACGCGGCGATCTCCGCGCCGGTGGCCCGTGAGCACTACTCGTCGCTGCAGCGCCTGGCGACCGGCATCGCCGACGTCCGCGATGCGGTCACCCGGTTCCTGCTGGTCCGCAGGCCGGGGACGTTGCCGGAGCCGACCGGCGCGGACCGCACGTCGATCTGCGCGGTGATCGGCGACGAGGTCGGCACGCTGTCGGACATGCTGGCCGAGCTGTCGCTGCGCGGCATCAACCTGAGCAGGATCGAGTCCCGTCCGGTCAAGGACCACTTCGGGCACTACCGCTTCTACCTGGACTTCGACGGGCACGTGGCCGACGCGCGGATCGGCGAGGCGATGGCGGCGCTGCAGCGCCGCTGCGACTCGGTGCGCTTCCTCGGCTCGTACCCGAAGGCGGACCGGACACCCGCGTCGGTGCGGCCGGCTTCGTCGGAGCAAGCGTTCCGGAACGCGGCCGAGTGGTTGGCCGCCGTGCGTGCGGGGAGGCTCGCGTGAGTGATTTCGAGTTGGCGGCACCGGAGGGCGTGCGGCTGGTGCTGGCCCGCCACGGGCAGACCCCGGCGAACGTCGCCAAGCTGCTCGACACCCTTCCGCCCGGTCCGGGGCTGACCGAGCTCGGGCGGCAGCAGGCCGAGGAGCTCGCCGAGCGGTTGGCCGCGCGCGAGGACAAGATCGTCGCGGTGCACGCCAGCGCGGCGCGTCGCGCGCAGCAGACCGCCGAGCCGGTCGCGCGGCGGCTGGGCCTGCCGTTGCAGCTGGCGGAGGGCACGCACGAGGTGTTCGTGGGTGAGCTGGAGGGGCTGGGCGGTCCGGCGCTGGCGGTCTTCGACGACGTCTACGCCCAGTGGCACGGCCACGACCTGGACGTGCCGATGCCCGGTGGTGGGGAATCGGGCCGCGATGCGATCACCCGGTTCCTGGTCGGTGCCCGCGCCGCCCTGGAGGGCGTGTCCGAGGGCACGGTGGTGATGGTCAGCCACGGCGCGATGCTGCGGTTGGTCGCGGGCGTGCTGGTCGAGGAGGTCACGGGTGCCGAGGCCGACTCGCTGCACCTGCCCAACACCGGTCTGATCGTGATCGAGTCCGACCCGACGACCGGCACCGGCTGGCGCTGCCTCACCTGGGACGGCCTGCTCTAGCTCCGGTCGGCGGGGGGATCGGTTCGGGCGACCTGGACGATCCGCCTGCTTCAGCGGGAAGTGGCGGGCGGCCGTCAGAGGTGCGCTCTACGGTCAGGTGCATGAGTGACGTGAGCGCGCGGATCGACGTGATGACCGCGGAGGCACTGGAGTTCTTCGTCGAGGCCGTGGAGCGGGTGCCGGCCGAACGCTGGGACGAGCCGTCCAACCTCGACGAGTGGAGTGTGCGCGAGCTGATCGGGCACGCCACCGGGACCGCGACGAAGATCGCGGTGCTGCTGGAGGACGGCGAGATCTGGGAGACGCCGTCCGAACCCGCGGACTGGGTGTGCGATGACCCTGCGGCGAAACTCCGGGACATCCGCGAGAGGGTGCGGCGGGCGTTGCCGAACGCCGACATGGAGGCGTCGCGGACCTCGCCGGTCGGGGAGATGCCGCTGCGCCAGGCGCTGGCGTTCCCGGTCGCCGACGTCGCCATGCACGGTTGGGACCTGCACCGCAGCTGCGGGCGCTCGGTCGAGCTGCCCGCGGAACTCGGGGCGTTCTGCCAGGCGTTGATCGACTCCGTGCCGGAGCAGGCCATGCGACGGCCCGGAGCCTTCGCGCCGGCCAAGACCGCGCCCGAGCGGGCGACGTCGACCGAGCGGCTGATGGCGTTCCTCGGCCGCTCCGTGGACTAGCCCCAGCCGAGCTCGTGGAGCTTGTCGTCGTCGATGCCGAAGTGGTGGGCGATCTCGTGGACGACGGTGATGGCCACCTCGTCGACCACCTCCTCCTCGTCCTCGCACATCGCCAGCAGCGGATCCCGGAAGATCGTGATCGTGTCGGGCAGGACGCCGCTGTAGGTGTGGTCGCGTTCGGTCAGCGCGATGCCCTCGTAGAGGCCCAGCAGCTCGGGGTCCTCGGGGTGGGCGTCCTCGACCAGGACCACGACGTTGTTCATCGCGGTCGCGAACTCCGGTGGGAGCCGGTCCAGGGCGTCGCTCACCAGCTCGTCGAAGCGGGCGCGGGTCATCTCCACGGGCATGTCAGCGCGGCTGCTCGGTGGCGGGGGCTCCCGGCTCGGACGGTGCCGTGTTCTGGCCGGCCGGGGCCGTGCCGACCTGCACCCGGCCCTTGACGCCGCCGGTCACCGGCGCGAGCCCGCTGCCGTCGGGCAGCTGCGCGCTCAGCTTGCAGTTGACCTGCCGCGAACCGGCCGCCCAGCTCTCCTCGGACAGGGTGTCCCAGTAGACGATCAGTCCCTTGTCCTTGGCCGCGGTCGGTCCGCCCGCGTAGGCCGCGGTCAGCTCCTCGCACTTGGTGGCCAGGTAGCCGTCCTGGTCGTTCTCCGACGGGAAGTCGCCCTGGAACTGCTCGGCCAGGTTGATCACGGCGCTGAGCTCCACCGCGTGCGGCCGTCCGCAGTCGACCGGGTCCCAGACCTGGGTGCCGTTGATGCCCAGGCAGCGGCCCGCCGGGTAGACGTTCGACTGGTCCATCTTCGAGGCCTCGCCGGTGATCGGGAACAACTTCCCGGAGGGCCCTGGCTGCTGCAGGCCGCAGTGCAGCGTGCGGTCGCCGTCGGCCCAGCCCTCCTGGCTCGGGGTGAAGGCGCCGACGGTGAAGCGGCCCTCCTTGTCGAACCTGCCGCCCAGGTACTGGTCGGAGACCTCGATGCAGCGCTGCTGCTTGACCTCCTGCCACTGCTGGGTGCTCGGGAACGGCGCGGTCGGGCCGAACTCCTTCAGGTCGTACGGGCCGGTGACCTCGAACAGGTGCGGCTCGGCGCAGGTGACCTTGCGGATGTCCGCGGCGTCCGGCTCGGTCCAGTTCAGGCACTCACCGGCGCGCGTCTCGAAGACGACCTCGGGTGCGGGCGCCTCACCGATCTTGGCCGGGCCGCCGACCTTGCCGGACTCCATCGGCCAGTTCAGCAGGATGCTGACCGTCAGGATCAGCAGTGCACCGATCGCGGCCGCGACCATCACCACCTTGGCGTTGGGCGGCTTGCGGCGGGATTCGGGTGTGCGCTCGGGCTGGACCATCGAACCCATCATGCCTGGCGCGGATGTGGGCTGGCAGCAATCCGCGCCGGAAGTGGAGAGGAAAGGAACTCATTCGTTGCCGTGAGCGTCCATTCTTTGAGTAGTGTGGCGCTTGGGAGTGGGGCAATGACGGAGAATGGCAAGCCAGTGTCAGACAACGAGCAGCCGCAGGGGGGCTCCTCCCCGGACGAGCCGACCCAGCAGATGCCGGCGGACGCCCAGGGGCGGATCCGCTACCAGGACCCGCAGAGCACGACGCCGCGCGAGCCCACGCTCGCCGAGCAGAAGGCCAGGCAGATGGCCGAGCAGCGCCGTGCCGAGGCTGAGCGCGCCGAGCAGGCCGCTGCCGCTGCGAAGACGGCCAAGCGCCGGAAGATGCTGATCGGCGGCGGTGCGACCGTCGGCGTCGTCGCGCTCGTCGCGGCGATGTACTCGGCGTCCGAGGTCAGCGCCCAGGCCAACGCGTCGACCGAGTACTGCGCGACGGACCAGAACGGTCAGCCCGGTGTGCGCGACCAGGACGACTACTGCGACGAGAACTACGTCGCCAGCCACGGCGGGTACTCCCACGGCGGCATGTTCTTCATGCCGATCATCCTGCCCGGGGGCGGCTTCGGCGGTCACCACTCTTATCGGTACGCCTACACCCCGGCGGGCACGGCCCCGCCTGCGATCGGTTCGCCGGCGGCCGGATCGACGTTCACCAAGCCTTCCGGTAGCACTGTGAAGAACACCAAGGGCTCGACCATCCAGCGCGGTGGGTTCGGGATCTCCAGCAAGTCCGGTAGCAGCGGGAGCTGACGAGTGAAGCGCAAGACCGGGGCCCGGCGCCCGGACTGGCAGTCGAAGGTCGAAGAGCTCGGGCTCGTCTTCGGGACCCCGGCCCGCGCCGCCGACGGCAGCAACCGGCCCTACTGGGACGAGGGCGTCCACTACGAGTTCAGCCTCGACGAGGTCCTCTCGCTGGAGGCCGACGTCGAACTGCTGCAGTCGATGTGCCTGGACGCCGTCGACCACGTGATCACCACCGAGCGGTACAAGGACTTCGGCATCCCCGAGTGGGTGTGGCCGCACATCGCCGAGTCCTGGCGCCGACGCGACCCGCACCTCTACGGGCGCTTCGACCTGCGCTACGACGGCTCCGGCCCCGCCAAGCTGCTGGAGTACAACGCCGACACGCCGACCTCGCTGCTGGAAGCCGCGGTCGTGCAGTGGCACTGGCTCATCGAGGTCCACGACGGCGACGACCAGTGGAACTCCATCCACGAGAAGCTCGTGGAGCGCTGGGCCGAGATCAAGCTGCAGCTGGCCACCAACGAGGTGCACTTCACCTGGTCCGGCCAGGAGCACACCGGTGAGGACCACATCACCGCCGCCTACCTGCAGGAGACCGCCGCCGAAGCGGGCCTGAACACCGTCGGGCTGGCCATCGAGGAGATCGGCTGGGACAGCCTGCTGGAGCGCTTCGTGGACCTCGAAGAGGCGCCGATGAACTCCGTCGCCAAGATCTACCCCTGGGAGTGGATGGTCGACGACGAGTTCGGCAAGCACGCGATCACCACGCTGCCGGCCACCCAGTGGGTCGAGCCGCTGTGGAAGATGCTGCTGTCCAACAAGGCGCTGCTGGCGATCCTCTGGGAGATGCACCCCGGGCACCCGAACCTGCTGCCCACCTACCTGGACCAGCCCGGACTGCTCACCGAGTACGTGCGCAAGCCGCGGCTCGGCCGCGAGGGCAACAACATCACCATCGCCGCTCCCGGCTGGGAGACCGAGACCGGCGGGTTCTACGGCGAAGAGGGCTTCGTCTACCAGGCGTTCGACCCGCTGCCCGAGTTCGACGGGATGCGGCCCGCGCTCGGGGCCTGGGTCGTCGGGGACGAGTCCGCCGGGTTGGGGATTCGGGAGACCGCCGGGTTGATCACCGATGACGGGGCGGCTTTCGTGCCTCATCGGATTCCTCAGTGATCTGCGGTCTCTCCGCTTGGCTGTGCGGATAGCGGGACCTGAGCGGTGCTCGGCCGGTCTGCTGCCACTACTCAGTGGTCGCCTTGGTCGGCGGTGCCAGAAGCGGAACCTCGGACGCCTTCTGGCTCCGGGATCCGCGACTGATGTATGACCAGTACACGGCGCTGCGGCTGCCCTCGCCAGAAGACGTCTGAGAACCCGCGGCGGTGCGAGTTGCTCAGGTGGGGCACGGAGGAAGCGACTTCGTCGCTTGCCTGACGTGGGCTGCCCTGGGGAAATGGGCCTCGCCGCCTGGGGGCACCCTGGGCACGCCTTGTTCTGGTGGGCCGACTACGCTGACCAGCTGTGATCGACCTGAAGACGCTACGCGATGATCCGGAAGCGGTGCGCGCGTCGCAGCGCGCACGTGGTGAAGACGCGTCCCTCGTGGACGCGCTGCTGTCCGCCGACGAGCGTCGCAGGTCCGCGGTGTCCCGGGCGGACAACCTGCGCGCCGAGCAGAAGCAGTTCGGCAAGCAGGTCGGCAAGGCCAAGGGCGAGGAACGCGACGCGCTGCTGGCCCAGGCCAAGGAGCTGGCCGCGCAGGTCAAGGAGGCCGAGGCCGAGCAGTCCGAGACCGACGCCGAGCTGCTGCGGCTGCAGAAGGCCGTCTCCAACGTCGTCGAGCCCGACGTGCCGCCGGGCGGCGAGGACGACTTCGCGGTGCTCAAGCACGTGGGCGTCCCGCCGGAGTTCGACTTCGACGTCTCCGACCACCTGGAGCTGGGCAACGCGCTGGGGGCGTTCGACATGGAGCGCGGGGCGAAGGTCTCCGGCGCTCGCTTCTACTTCCTCACCGGCATCGGCGCGCAGCTGGAGCTCGCGCTGCTGAACATGGCCGCCGCGCAGGCCACCGCCGCCGGGTTCACGCTGGTCGTGCCGCCGGTCCTGGTGCGCCCGGAGATCATGGACGGCACCGGGTTCCTCGGTGCCCACTCCAGCGAGGTGTACCGGCTGGAGGAGGACGACGCCTACCTGGTGGGCACCTCCGAGGTTCCGCTGGCGGGCTACCACTCGGGCGAGATCCTGGACTTCGCCGACGGTCCCGCGCGCTACGCGGGCTGGTCGACCTGCTTCCGCCGCGAGGCCGGTTCCTACGGCAAGGACACCCGCGGCATCATCCGCGTGCACCAGTTCAACAAGCTGGAGATGTTCGTCTACTGCCGGGAAGAGGACTCCCGCGACGAGCACCAGCGCCTGCTGGCCTGGGAAGAGGAGATGCTGGCCAAGATCGAGGTGCCCTACCGGGTGATCGACACCGCGGCCGGTGACCTCGGTTCCAGCGCGGCCCGCAAGTTCGACTGCGAGGCGTGGGTGCCCAGCCAGGGGACCTACCGCGAGTTGACGTCGACCTCGAACTGCACCACGTTCCAGGCGCGGCGGCTCAACACCCGCTACCGGGACGCCGACGGCAAGACCCGCTTCGCGGCCACCCTCAACGGCACCCTGGCGACCACCCGCTGGATCGTGGCGATCCTGGAGAACCACCAGCAGGCCGACGGTTCGGTCCGGGTCCCCGAGGCGATGCGCCCGTTCCTCGGCGGCCTCGAGGTCCTCGAACCCAAGTGACCGCAGGCTGAAACGTCGACGAGACCCCGGTCCCGCCGGGGTCTCGTCGCTTCTCGGCTGAAGCCTCTCACCGCACGGCGGAGGCGAGGTTGCGGTCGAGGGTGCTGCGGACCAGCGCGGCGGCCAGCCTGGCGATGTCGTGGCCCTCGACCAGATCCGCGAGCTTGTCCGGATCGGTGGGCAGACCCAGCTTCTTCGCGCCGCTGAGGGCCTTGCCGTCGAAGTAGGGGCGCAGTTCGGGCCACACGAGCTGAGCCTCGCGGCAGAAGATGTCGGCGCCGACCGGGCCCAGGCGCGGCAGATCCATCAGCAGCTTGCGCAACTCCTCCGGATCGCCGTCGGACTTGGAGCGGAGTTTCCGCAGGTCACCGTGGTAGCGGTCGAGGAGCAGCTCGGCTCCCTCGCCCAGCGCGGTGGACGTGCTCTCGTCGTAGCGCCGGTAGTGGGCGCGGCCGAGGGCGTCGACGCGCTGCTGCCAGGTGGCGTCGAACATCTTCTGCGGGGTGTTCCACTGCGCCAGTTCCCTGGCGGCGTCCACCGCGATGCCCGCCTTGATCCGCGTCGACAGCAGCACCGACAGCACCACCAGCCGGTACAGCGGTGAGGGCTTGTTGGCCAGCGTGATCCCGGCTTCGCCGGCGAAGCTGGTCCCCGCCTCGTCGAGCAGGGTCTGCACCTTGGTCCGCACCGACATCGTCACCACCTCCTGCCGACGACGGATACCCACGCCGACCAGGTGGCACACCTGGGACTCGTTGTGCTCGGCGGTGCGGGTGGCGGAACCTGAGGTGCGGCGGTGCGAGCTGAGTCCCGGAGCGCGCGGCTGCCGTCGCGCGCTCCAACGAGGTGGGGCCCACCTACAGCTCGGGGAGGACCTCGGTGGCGATCTCCTCGACCGTGGACTCCTTGCCGGCGTACGGGCTGTCGGCTCGGGGCCAGTGGGTGATGACGTCGGTGAAGCCGAGTTCGTCGGCGCGGCCGACCACGTCGCGGAAGTGCTCCACACTGGACAGCGAGAACTCCGGTGCGGCGTCGACCTGCAGGTACCGGTGCACCTTCGCCGGGTCGCGTCCCTGCTGGTGGCAGATGTCGGTGAAGCGCAGCGACAGCTCCGCGACCGCGCGCCACCAGCTCTCCAGGTCGTCCCCGCCTCGGCCCGTGGTCACCCAGCCCTGGCCGTACTGCGCGGCCAGCTGCATCGAGCGGGTGCCGTTGGCGGCCACCACGAACGGGATGCGCGGCAGCTGCACGCAGCCGGGCGCGCGGCGTGCCTGCACCGCCGAGTAGTAGGTGCCGTCGTAGTCGGTGACGTCGAAGCGCAGCACGTGGTCGAGGAGTTCCATGAACTCCGCGAAGCGGTCGGAGCGCTCCGGCGGCGTGAGCTCGGGCCGGCCGAGCACGTTCGCGTCGAACCCGGTTCCGCCCGCGCCGACGCCGAGGGTGATGCGGCCGTCGGCGATGTCGTCCAGGGCGGTCAGCTCGCGGGCGAAGTGCACGGGATGCCGGAAGTTCGGGGAGGCGACCAGCGTGCCGAGCCGGATCGTCGAGGTGACGGTGGCGGCGGCGGTCAGCGTGGGCACGGCGTCGTACCAGGCCTTGTCCACCAGGGAACGCCAGCCGAGGTGGTCGTAGGTCCAGGCGTGGGCGAAGCCGTACTCCTCGGCCATCCGCCACAGCGGCTCGGCAGCCCACCAACGGTGTTCGGGCAAGATCACGATCCCAACGCGCACGGGTAGACGGTACTGGTCCGGCACAACGCCGTTCGACCCGATCAGGTGACGAACGTCCCTTCGTCCTCTTACCAGCCACGACGCCCACGAGCGGTGGTGCAGCGGGCACGATGGGGCGCGTGCGTGAACCTGGCCTGGTGGCATCAGACGTGGACGGAACCCTGCTCGACCCGATGGAGGGGGTGTCCGCCCGGACAGCGGCCACGGTCGGCCGGGTAGCCGCATCGGGAACGCCGTTCGTGCTGGTCACCGGGCGTCCGCCGAGGTGGATGCCGCGCGTGGTCGCCGCTCTCGGGGTGTCCGGCATCGCGGTGTGCGCCAACGGCGCGGTTACCTACGACACCGCCGCCGACCGGGTGCTGCACAGCCACGACATCGATCCGGTGACGTTGCACGACGTGGTCCGGGAGCTGCGGCGCGAGCTGACCGGCTGCGCGTTCGCGGTCGAGCGCGCGACCCGCAGCGCCCACGACGACCTGCGCGAGCAGTTCCTCGCCGAGGCCGAGTTCCACCGCAGCTGGACCAACACCGACATCCGCGTCGCGCCCACCGACGAGGTGACCGGCAAGCCCGCGATGAAGCTGCTGCTGATGAACGCGGGGATGAACAGCGCCGAGCTGTCGGCGGCGGCCACCGAGATCATCGGCGACCGGCTCCAGTCCACCTACTCGACGGAATCGGGCCTGATCGAGTTCTCCGCGCCGGGCGTGGACAAGGCGGCGGGACTGGCGGTCGTGGCGGCGGAGCTCGGCATCGCGCGCTCGGACGTGATCGCCTTCGGCGACATGCCCAACGACGTCCCGATGCTCACCTGGGCCGGTCACGGCGTGGCCATGCGCAACGCCCACCCGGACGCCCTGGCGGCGTCCGACGAGGTCACCACGACCAACGCGGAGGACGGCGTCGCCCAGGTCCTCGAACGCTGGTGGTGAGCACTCCAGCGGCGCCTCCCCGACCTGGGCAGACGCCGCTCAGAAGCGAGTGGTCCCCGATTTCAGTGGAAGTCGGGGACCGGATCTCAATGGAGGTCAGGTTCAGGGGTGGGTGGAGCGCTGGGCGTTCGCGGCCTGGGACCGGATGGCTCCGAGCTGGTCGTAACCGCGCTTGCCCGGGCAGGCGGTGTAGGCGGCGTCGCGGTGGCCGAAGATCGTGGGCAGCGTGACCTCCGTGCCCGCCGGGTACTTCGAGCCCTTGGGCGCTTCGGAGACCAGGCGCGTGGTGCCGTCGGCCGGAACGCCCTTGGTCTTGAGCTTCCAGGCGGCCACGTCCGCCACCGAGCGCACGGTCTGCGACGAGGGCGTCACGCCGTCGTAGTTGCCCATCATCGAGATGCCGAAGGTGTGGTCGTTGAACCCGCGCACGTGACCGCCGACCACCTCACCCGCGAAACCGCCCGTGCGGCCCTCGAAGACGGTGCCGCACTTGTCGACCAGCGCGTGGTAACCGATGTCTCCCCAGCCCAGCTCGACCGCGTGGTACTGGTAGATGCCGCGCACGATCTTGGCGGACTCGTCGCAGGTGTAGTCGTTGGTGCCCGCGGTGTGGTGCACGACGGCGGCCTTGGTGGTGGTCCGCTCGACCGGCCAGGTCATCTTCGACTCGTCGGCGCCCCACTGCGCGCGGGTGACCACCGGCGGAGCGCCCGCGACGGGCGTGCTGATCTCGGGCGGGGCGACCTGCTGGCCGGGGTCGATGCCGATGAACTGCAGCTGGTCGGTGATGTCCTGACCGCGCTTGTCCGCGCGGACCTGCACGTCGTTGCTGCGGCCGGTCCACATCGGCTCGCTGCCGCGCTCCTCGGCTTCCAGCGGGGTCCACGCGCCCCAGCCCTCGGAGGTGCGGGTGCGCACCTCGATGCGGTCCGGTGCCGGTCCTCGCCAGGTGAGTCCGACCAGCTCGAAGGCCTTCTCGCTGTGCACCTCGCGGACCGCGGCCCGGGTGGTGGCCACCTCGCGCAAGGGGATCCGGACGGTCTGCACTTCGGGCGGTTCGGGGGCCGGACCCGCGGTGCCGGCGGGCGCGGAGATCGGAAGGACGGCCATGGTC
The DNA here is from genome assembly GCF_004349225.1 of Saccharopolyspora karakumensis. Classification (NCBI taxonomy): domain Bacteria; kingdom Bacillati; phylum Actinomycetota; class Actinomycetes; order Pseudonocardiales; family Pseudonocardiaceae; genus Saccharopolyspora; species Saccharopolyspora karakumensis. The sequence continues at coordinate 145,818 of NZ_SMLA01000009.1, read as the reverse complement.
AGCAGGGCGGTGGCCGCGAGCCTCGGACGTGCGGACCGAAAACGCATGGGCGATACCTCGCTTCGACTGGAGGGCGGGTGTCCTTTGTCGACACCCGCTTCCTGGCGAAGAACGAGTATGGGTCCGAAACCGATCATTCGCCTTCCGGAACTCCGTTATGCCCGAATCCGCGGGCCGGGATTCAGCGCCCCGGAATGAGAGATCCGTTCGGGAATTCCGGGGAATTCACCGGGCGCCGCCCGAATCGCACATAAGCCACCGCCGCGCACACCAGGAATCCGATCCCGATCAACGTGTAGGCGTTGCCGACGATCTGCTGCGAGAAAGTCCAGTCGAGTTCGCGATCAGCGGTGTTGGGCAGGTACCACTGCGGCCCGGCCAGAACCGTGATCGCCGAGATCACCACCGCGATGGTCATCCCGTGCCAGCGGTTGCGCAGCGACATCATGAACACCAGCGCCAGCGCGGGACCCGCCCACACCCAGTGGTGCGACCAGGAGATCGGCGAGACCAGCAGGACCCACACCGCGTTGAGCACCAGGGCCAGCGGCACGTCGCGCACGCTCAGCGCGTAGCGGATGCCCATCACCACCAGCGCGAGCAGCAGCAGCGAGCCGGTGATCCACAGCGAGTTGAGCGCGAACCCGGTCAGCTCCTGCTTGGCCAGCAGGCTGCGCAGCGTGAGGTTGCCCGCGTAGACGGTGCCGAAGGAGTCGCCGGTGGACAGCATCTTGTCCAGCCACCAGTCCGCCGAGTCGTGCGGCGCGGCCAGCAGCCCCAGGAACACGGTGGAGGCGAAGGTGACGCCGGTGATCGACATGGCCCGGTAGTCCCTGCGCAGCAGGAAGAACAGCAGGAAGCCCAGCGGGGTCAGCTTGATCGCGGCGGCGATGCCGACCAGCATCCCGCGCGGCCAGCGGGTGCGCGGCAGCAGGCAGTCGGCGGCGACCAGGCCCATGAGCACCAGGTTGATCTGCCCGTAGTTGAGGGTTTCGCGGGCCGGCTCGATCAGCGTCAGCCACGGCAGCAGCAGCGCGGTGGCCACGGCGACCCGGCCGGCGTGGGGCGCGAGGTACCGCGAGGAGCGGGCCAGCGAGTAGGCGGTCAGCAGGATCGCCAGGTGCGAGCACAGCGCCACGGTCACGACGGCGGCCGTCTCGGACATCCAGGTCAGCGGGATGAACAACAGCGCGGCGAACGGCGGGTAGATGAACGGCAACGTCGCGGAGTCCGGCGATTCGGGGGTCAGATCGTCGCCGTAGACCTGGTAACCGTTGAGCCACGCGCGCGCACCAAGCCGGTAAATCTCGGTGTCCATGTAGCCGCGGGTGTCGATCCAGTGCACGAACCAGACCGCCAGCACCTCGAGCACGATCGCCGCGATCAGCAAGTGACGCCCGTCACGGGCGCGGGTCGACCCCACAGCTCACCACCCAGTGTTGCGCGCCCGTCCCGGAGTCTCGGACCTGCGTGAAAGGGTTTCACCGGCGCGTCGATACGGCGCGATGGTAGTCCCCGCACGACTCGCCGGGCGGGTCGCCTAACGGGTATTAACAGCCACGAATAGTCGCCGCCGGTGTCGCCGCGGTCACCCCAGTCGGGTGATGAAATGCCTGGACAACGAGGAATGGGCGGTCTTCGGGAGCGATATCGACACTCTTCGTGGTCATATGTAGGCAATAACGTCAACGCGGTTTCGGGGTGGCGTCGCGCTACAGCTACCCTCGACGACTGTGAGCTTCGCAGGCTATGACCTGATCGTTGTTGGTTCCGGATTCTTCGGCCTCACGATCGCAGAGCGCGCCGCCACCCAGCTGGACAAGCGGGTGCTGGTGCTGGACCGACGTGACCACATCGGGGGCAACGCCTACTCGGAGGCGGAGCCTGAAACCGGTATCGAGGTGCATCGCTACGGTGCGCACCTTTTCCACACCTCGAACAAACGCGTGTGGGATTACGTAAACCAGTTCACCGAATTCACCAACTATCAGCACCGGGTGTTCACCAAGCACCAGGGGCAGATTTACTCGTTCCCGATGAACTTGGGCCTGCTGTCCCAGTTCTTCGGTCGTGCGTTCACCCCGGACGAGGCGAAGGCGCTGGTCGCCGAGCAGGCCGCCGAGATCGACACCGCGGACGCGCAGAACCTGGAAGAGAAGGCGATCTCCCTGATCGGCCGCCCGCTGTACGAGGCGTTCGTGCGCGGTTACACGGCCAAGCAGTGGCAGACCGACCCCAAGGAACTGCCCGCGGCGATCATCAGCCGGCTGCCGGTTCGCTACAACCTCAACAACCGCTACTTCAACGACGACTTCGAGGGGCTGCCCGTCGAGGGCTACACCGCGTGGTTGGAGAAGATGGCGGAGAACCCGAACATCGACGTCCGGCTGGCGACGGACTTCTTCGACGTTCGCGGTGAGCTGCCCACCGACGTCCCGGTCGTCTACACCGGTCCGCTGGACCAGTACTTCGACTACGCCGAGGGCGAGCTGGGCTGGCGCACCCTGGACTTCGAGACCGAGGTCGTCAACACCGGCGACTTCCAGGGCACGTCGGTGATGAACTACGCCGACGAGGAAGTTCCCTACACCCGGATCCACGAGTTCCGGCACTTCCACCCCGAGCGGGACTACTACCCGTCGGACAAGACGGTGGTCGTGCGCGAGTACTCGCGGTCCGCGGAGAGCGGGGACGAGCCCTACTACCCGATCAACACCCCGGAGGACCGGCGCAAGCTGGAGGCCTACCGCGAACTGGCCAAGAAGGAGGCCAAGGAGCGCAAGGTCATCTTCGGTGGTCGACTGGGCACCTACAAGTACCTGGACATGCACATGGCCATCGGCTCGGCGCTGAGCATGTTCGACAACAAGATCGCTCCATACTTCACCGAGGGCCGTTCGCTGGACGGCTCGCTGGAGGACTGACGTGACCGACCGGACCCCCCGAGAGCCCAACGCCGCTGGGGAGAGCAAGCTCAGCGACGTCACTTCGGTGCGCGCCGGGACCTCGGACGTGGCGCCTGAGCAGGTGCTGCAGCGGATCGTGTTCCCGCGCGGCGAGGACCCGCTGGACGTGCGTCCGCTCTACATCGACGAGCCCGAGGCGCTGGCCAGCACGGCCACGGTGGTCTCCCGGCGCAACCTGCGCGTGCCCGCGCACAGCAAGATCTCGCTCGCGTCCTACTTCAACGCCTTCCCGGCCAGCTACTGGAAGCGTTGGACCAAGATCGAAGAGATCGTGCTGCGGCTGCAGGTCAAGGGGTCCGGTCGGCTCGACGTCTACCGCTCGAAGTCCAACGGCGACAGCGTTCACCTGCAGGGCTCCAAGGTCTCCAGCGAGGACTGGACGTCGCTGGAGTTCAAGGTGTCGCTGCAGCCGTTCGAGGACGGCGGCTGGATCTGGTTCGACCTGTTCACCAACGACGTCGCGCTGGAGATCACCGACGCCGCGTGGACCACCGACCAGCCCATGCCCAAGCAGCAGGTCGTGGTCGGCACCACCACCATCCGGCCCTCGGAGTGCATCGAGGCGCTCAAGACCCTCGGGGAAGACCCGCAGGTCATGGCCGTGGTGGAGCGGGTCATCGTGGCCGACCAAGGCCCGCAGAAGATCCACGAGGTCGAGGGCTTCGACGAGGCCGCCAAGGCCATCGGCGACAAGCTGCACGTCATCGAGCAGGACAACCTCGGTGGGTCCGGCGGTTTCGGTCGGGTCATGTACGAGGGCATCCACAACTCCGACGCCGCCCAGGTGATGGTCATCGACGATGACATCGCCCTGGAGCCGGACGGTGTGCTGCGGGCCAACGCCTTCGCCCGCGCCGCCACCCACCCGGTCATCGTCGGTGGTCAGATGCTCAACCTGCAGGCCCGCTCGCGGCTGCACACCATGGGCGAGGTCGTCGACCTCGGCCAGGGCATCTGGCGCGCGGCGCCGGGCGCGGTCACCGACCACGACTTCGCCAAGAAGCCGCTGCGCAAGACCAAGAAGCTGCACCAGCGCGTCCACTCCACCTACAACGGCTGGTGGATGTGCCTGTTCCCGCGCGAGATCATCGAGCGCACCGGGTTGCCGCTGCCGCTGTTCATCAAGCACGACGACTCGGAGTACTCGCTGCGCGCGGGCGGCCACGGCTACCCGACGGTGACGCTGCCGGGTGCGGCGATCTGGCACATGCCGTGGACCGACAAGAACGACGCCACGGACTGGACCGCCTACTTCCACACCCGCAACCGGCTGATCCTGGCCGCGCTGCACAGCCCGGAAGAGGTCAAGAACAACATCGTCAAGCAGGGCCTCAAGCTCACGCTGCGGCACCTGCTGTCGATGGAGTACTCCACGGTCGCGGTCCAGCAGAAGGCCATCGAGGACTTCCTGAAGGGCCCGTCGGGCCTGTTCGACAGCCTGCGCACGGCGCTGCCCGAGGTCCGCGAGCTGCGCAAGGACTACGACGACGCCAAGACGCTCCCGTCGGCGCGGGAGTTCCCGCCGCCGACCGCGGACCCGATCATGGCCGAGGGCCTGCTCAACCCGCCGGTGAACCCGGCGGTGATCGCGGCACGCGCGTCCAAGGCGCTGCTGCACAACCTCAAGGAGCCCGCGCACGACGCGTCGGACCGGCCGCAGCTCAACGTTCCGGCCGCCGCCGCTCGCTGGTTCCTGCTGGGCAACCTCGACAGCGCCACGGTGTCCAACGCCGACGGCAGCGGGGTGGCGTTCCGCCGCCGCGACCCGGAGACGTTCCGCCGGCTGGGCCTGGAGGCGTTGGCCAACTACAAGAGGCTCGGCCAGGAGTGGGCGCGGCTGCGCGAGGAGTACCGCGCCGCGCTGCCGGAGCTGACCAGCGCTGAGTCCTGGAAGCAAGTCTTTGATCCCCAATGACGCCGACTTTCCCGGAGACGAAGTGGCAGAGCTGACTACGCTGATCGCCCCCGAGGACGTGACCGACCTCAAGCACGACGAGGAGGTCACGGCCGAGACCATCGCGCTGCGCAAGGTGCAGGGCGCGCTGGCCAAGCCCGCGGTCGTCAAGACGGCGCACGCGATGTCGCTGTTCGGTGAGCACGCCGCAGGTTGGCTGGCCATCGGCGCCGTCGGTGCGCTGGTCGACCGCAAGCGCCGCGGTGAGTGGGTCACCGCCGCGGCAGGGGTCGCCGCCGCGCACGCGGCGTCGATCGCGGTCAAGCGGGTGGTCCGCCGCCCGCGTCCGAAAGACCCCGAGATCCAGGTGCTGGTCGGTACGCCGAGCCAGTTGAGCTTCCCGTCCTCGCACGCGACGTCCACGACGGCCGCCGCGGTGCTCTACGGCGGGTTGACCGGCAAGAAGCTGACCCCGGCGATCGTGCCGCCCATGATGGTCAGCCGACTTGTCCTGGGGGTTCATTACCCGAGCGATGTGGTCGCCGGTTCGGTGCTCGGCGGTGCCGTTGCACTGGTCACCCGGCGGTTCATGAGACGGCGGAGGAACCGTGCCTGACAACAAGCAAGCTTCGACTGACACGGCCGAGGCGGCCGAGGCGGTCGACACCGCCGAGGCTTCCAACGCTTCGAAGAAGGCCGAGGTCGAGGCCGATGCGGAAGGCACCATCGGCGCCGAGTTCGGCGACGAGGTGCTGGAGCCGGAGGCGAAGAAGACCGATGACGAGAAGAACAAGTCGTCGGACGCCTACCACGCGAAGGTGACCGCCAAGGCGGGCACGCCGGCCGGTCTGGCGACCGGTCTGATCAAGGAGCTTCGCCCGAAGCAGTGGGTGAAGAACGTCCTGGTGCTGGCCGTGCCGTTCGCGGCGGGCGAGATCCTGGACCCGGCCATCCTGCTCGACGCGGTGATCGCGTTCGTGGTGTTCTCGATGGCCGCTTCGGGCATCTACTTCGTCAACGACGCGATCGACGTCGAGGCGGACCGGCAGCACCCGACCAAGCGCAACCGCCCGATCGCGGCCGGCCTGATCCCGGTGCCGATCGCCTACGTGGTGTGCGTGCTGCTGCTGGGGGGCTCGCTGCTGATCTCGGGTCTGACGAGCATGCAGCTGCTGGCCGTGATGGCGCTCTACATCGCGGTGCAGCTGGGCTACTGCTTCGGCCTCAAGCACCAGCCGGTGATCGACCTGTGCATCGTGGCCTCCGGGTTCCTGCTGCGCGCCATCGCCGGTGGTGCGGCGGCGAACCTGGTGATCACCCAGTGGTTCTACCTGATCGTGGCGTTCGGCTCGCTGTTCATGGTGGCGGGCAAGCGCTACGCCGAGGTGAAGCTGGCCGCCGAGACCGGCGCGAAGATCCGCAAGTCGCTGAAGGCGTACTCGCCGTCGTACCTGCGGTTCGTGTGGGCGATCGCGGCCGCGATCACGATCATGACCTACTCGCTGTGGGCCTACGACATCCGCGAGTTCGAGATGTCGCGCTGGGGCCTGATCTCCATCGTGCCGATGGTGATCGCGATCCTGCGGTACGCGGTGGACATCGACAAGGGTGTCGCCGGTGAGCCGGAGGAAGTGGTCCTCAAGGACAAGGTCCTGATGGTGCTCGGCGCGATCCTCGCCGGCTGCCTGTTCCTGGCGTTCTACCTGTAAGCAGCGCCTTCGTCGAAGCCCCCGGTCCGAGTGGCCGGGGGCTTCGACGTTTTGCACGGTTGTGTTCATCGTCGATCACCGACGCGTTCACTCTGTCGGGTGAGAGTGGTCGGAGTTCCCGAACCGATGGAGGACCGACGCACATGGACAAGTCCGATTCGTTGCTCTCGCGGCGCAGCGTGCTGATCAGCGGTGCCGCCGGTGCCGCGGCGCTGACCGTCGCCGGTGCGCCGTCCGCGCTGTCGCTGCCGGGCGCCGGTGCTGCCCGGCGCGGTGAGGTGTTCAGCCTCGGCGTGGCCTCGGGCGACCCGCTGCCGGACGGTTTCGTGCTGTGGACGCGGCTGGCGGCCGACCCGCTGGCCGAGGACGGCATGGGTGGCATGCCGAACAAGACCATCCCGGTGCAGTGGGAGGTCGCCGAGGACGAGAACTTCACGCGCGTGGTGCGCCGCGGCGAGGCTCCGGCCGCCCCCGAGATGGGCCACAGCGTGCACGTCGAGCTGGAGGGCTTGCGGCCGGGTCGCGACTACTTCTACCGGTTCCGCGCGGAGGGCTCGGTCTCGCCCGCGGGGCGCACCCGCACGGCGCCGCTGCCGGGCACGATGGGCGAGCTGTCGATGGCCTTCGCATCCTGCTCGCAGTACGAGCACGGCTACTTCACCGCCTACCGCCACCTCGGCGACGAGCGGCCGGACCTGGTCCTGCACCTGGGCGACTACCAGTACGAGTACCAGGCGAACGACTACGTGATCCCGGGCGGCAACGTCCGCGATCACGCGGGGCCGGAGACCGAGACGCTGGCCAACTACCGGCAGCGGCACGCCCAGTACAAGACCGACGCCGACCTGCAGCACGCGCACGCCGCGGCCCCGTGGGTCGTGGTCTGGGACGACCACGAGCTGGACAACAACTGGGCCGACGAGGTCTACGAGCACCCCGAGGAGCCGCAGCCGAACTTCCTGGAGCGCCGCAAGGCCGCCTTCAAGGCCTACTACGAGAACATGCCGCTGCGCCGCGCCCAGGTCCCGCAGGGCATCGACCTGCGGCTGTTCCGGCGGGTCGAGTGGGGTTCGCTGGCGACGTTCCACATGCTCGACACCCGCCAGTACCGCGACGACCAGGTCGGCAACGACGAGTTCCCGACCCAGGACCCGGCCCGGCTGGACCCCAGGCGCAGCCTCACCGGCGCCGAGCAGGAGCGCTGGCTGCTGCAGGGCCTGCGTTCCTCGCGGGCGCGCTGGGACGTGCTGGGCCAGCAGGTCATGTTCGCCGAGATCGACTACCTCAACGGTGACGACAAGGCCTACAACCCGGACGCCTGGGACGGCTACGTCGGCTCCCGCCAGCGGGTCATCGAGGGCTGGAAGCAGGCCGGCACCCGCAACCCGGTGGTGCTGACCGGCGACGTCCACACCCACTGGGCGAACGAGATCCACGACGGCGAGAACGTCGTGGCCACCGAGTTCACGGCCACCTCGATCACCAGCGGTGGCGACGGCTCGGCCGAGCTCACCGACAAGGAGAAGGCGTACCTGGCGGAGAACCCGCACGTGCGCCTCTACAACAACCAGCGCGGCTACATCTCCACCAAGATCACCGAGACGGAGATGAAGGCGACCTACAAGGTGCTGCCCTACGTCTCCAAGCCCGGAGCCCCGGTGCAGGACCTCGCCACCCTCACGATCCAAGACGGCACCCCTGGCCTGAACCCAGCGTGACCAGCCGTTCTCGAACTTCGCGCGGAATTCGAGCCCCGAAGGTCGGGTTCGAATTCCGCGCGAAGTTCGAATTCCTTCACCCGGCCGAGTGGTCGGGTGACGTCCGCTCTCAGCGCAGGCCCAGGCTCTCGGTGATCTCGTGCGCCATGCCGATGGCGTAGGACTGGCCTCGGTCCTGGGGGTAGATCTGGGACATCGTGGCCAGCGTGACGCCGGGCATGTGGGTCTTGTGCGGCGGGATGAGGGAGCGGTAGGTCGGGGTGACGATGGGCTGGGCGAACCCGGCCTTGGAGAAGTGCCACTCCTTGATCCAGGACTCGTCGAACTCCGGGTTGAGCCGCTTGAGCCACGGGATGTAGTGCTGCAGCAGCTCGGCCGGGTCGGTGGTGAAGCGCCAGTCGTCGCGCGGCACGTAGTTGCCCACGTAGACGACGTGGTTCCCGCCGTACTCCTGCCTGTCGACCATGTTGGTGTGCTCCACGACGGCCAGGAACGGGAACTCCGGGTCGTTGATGTTGAGCCAGTAGTACGGGATGACGCTGCGGTCGAGCTCGAGGATGAAGCAGGTCGCGCCCAGGTACTGGTTCCGCCACAGCACGTCGTCGGACTCGATGTCGGCGGCCTTGGCGAACGCGGGCTGCGGGACCGTGACGATGAGGTGGTCGAACTCGTAGCTGCTGCCGTCCGCGGTCCTCACCTGCACCGCCTCCGACGGCTGGGTGATGGACGAGACCGGCTTGCTGAACTCGATCTTCCCGCCGCGTTCGGTCACCGCGTCGGTCAGCGCGCGGTAGACCTGGTCGAAACCGCCGTGGACGTACCCGAGTTCGAACGTGCGGCAGTGGATCCGCGCCCACAGCCACGCCATCGAGATCTCCTCGGCGCGATCGCCGAACTTGCCCTTCAGCAGCGGTTCCCAGATGGTCGAGGTGACCTTCGCGCCCGCCCAGCGGCGCATCCAGTCCAGCGCGCGGACCCCGTTGAACCGGGAGCCGTTGCGGATCAGCTTCAGCGCGGCCGAGGACGCGCCGAACCGGAACCGGTCCAGCATCGAGAACTCGGAGAACTTCAGCATCTCCACCGGTGTGCCGAAGTCGTGCAGCTCGCCGTTGAAGTACACGCCGGTGGTCGGCTTGTGGAACCGCAGCCGGTCGCTGAGCCCGAGGTCCTCGATGAGCTCGATCATCGCCTCGTCGCTGCGGAAGCTGTGGTGGTAGAAGCGCTCCAGCGGGGTGCCGCCGACCTCGATGGACGCCGCGAGCCCGCCCAGTTCGGCGGAGGCTTCCAGCACCGTCACCTCGTGCCCGGCGCGCACCGCGTCGAAGGCCGCGGTCAGCCCGGTCGCACCGGCGCCGACGATCCCCACTCTCATCCGAAACTCCACCTCTTGTTGATCGTGTACTGGAACAGCAGGACCACCGGAAGGCTGGCCAGCTTGACCAGGTTCGCGTCGATCCCGAGCCACGTCGAGAACACCGCCAGCAGCAGGAACGTCAGCACGATCCCGGCGATGCCCACCGCGTAGAAGCGCAGGAACCGCACCAGGATCCGGTCGGTCTTGCGGAAGTTGAACAGCGAGTTGAGCACGAAGTTGTTGGTGATCCCCGCCGTCGTGCTCAGGGCGTTGGCCACCTGGTGGTGCATCCCGAAGTAGTTGAACAGCACCAGGAACAGCAGGTAGTCCAGCAGCACCCCGCTGCCGCCGATCACCGCGTAGAGCAGCAGTTCCCGGCTGATCAGCCGGGGACGCGGCTCAAGCTTGGTCATGCCGGATCACATCCCGGACGACGTAGAGGGGGCGTTGTTGCACTTCGCTGTAGATGCGGCCGATGTAGCTGCCGATGACCCCCAGCGACAGCATCTGCAGCCCGCCCAGGAACAGCATCACGACCATCAACATCGTCCACCCCGAGACGGTGACTTCGGGGAAGAAGAGCCGCAGCGTTACCGAGTAGATGATGCCCAGCAGCGCCAGGGCCAGCGTCGCGAACCCCATCCGGGTGATCAGCTTGAGCGGCGCGGTGGAGAACCCGGTGACGCCGTCGGCGGCCAGCCGCAGCATCTTGCGCATCGGGTACTTGGTCTCGCCCGCGACCCGCTCGTCCCGGTCGAAGAGCAGTTCCTGCTGGTTGAACCCCATCGAGGCGACCATGCCCCGGATGAACCGGCTGCGTTCCCGGAACGTCCGCAGCTCCTCGGCGGCTCGCCGGTTGAGCAGCCGGAAATCGCCGGTGTCGACCGGGATGTCGACGTCGGAGCAGCTGCGCAGCAGTCGGTAGTAGGTGTGCGCGGTGGCGCGCTTGAACGGGGTGTCGCGCCGAGTCCGCCGCCGCGCCTGCACGACCTCGGCACCCGCCAGCCACGCGTCGATCATCTGCAGGCTCACCCGCGGCGGGTCCTGCAGGTCGGTGTCCATCACGATCACCGCCTCTCCGGCGGCGTAGTCCAGGCCGGCGGTGATGGCGATCTGGTGGCCGAAGTTGCGCGCGAAGTCGACGACCCGCACGCGGGAATCGTTCTTCGAGATGTCCTGCAGGATGCGCAGCGAACCGTCGGCGGAACCGTCGTTGACGTAGATGAACTCGTAGTCGAACTCGGGCCGCGTGGCGACCGCGTCGGTGAGCTCGGTGTGGAAGTGCTTGATCCCCTCGGCCTCGTTGTAGACCGGCAGCACGTACGAGATCAGTTGCGGTGATTCGGCCTCGGAGGTTCGTGCCTGCTGCGGAACCGGGATTCCGACCTCGTGGCGGATCGTGTCGGACATGGTCACTCCCCTCGCCAACCCCACCGTGGAGCTTCAACGCGTTGGACGTCGAATCGGTTGCCCGGGTAGGGGTATTGCACCTCGATGAGGTGGCCCCACTCGGAATATTCGGGTGTTTTCTCGTAACCGTTGAGCCTTGTCGGGATCTCTTCTTGAACACCGACGTCCCGAACTCCGGCGAACGTCCCGCCGATTCCGCGTTCGAACGCGGCGGAGCCGCCGAATCCCATCGAGTTCGGCGGGGTGATCAGGTACGCGGGGGCTTGGACGAGGCCGCTGCCGACCTCCGGCAGGTCCCGCAGGCACGGCACGTTCCAGGTCATCGACCAGTCCACGTACGTCGGGGCCTTGTCCTGCATGTACTCCGTCAGCGGGATGACCTGCCGGACTCGAGGCCCGCTGACCGCGACCCATCCGGCGGGGTCGGTGGTGCCGTCGCTCGCGGTGATGCGGACCCGGTCGGCGCCGGGCGGGATCTGCGCGGGGGACAGGTGCATGTCCCGCCAGCCGGGGTGGTCCTGCGGTTCGTCCTCGATGACGCGGTCGCTCGGGTAGGCCTCGCGCTCGTCGGAGTCCATCCAGGTGTCGTCGAGCACGACCTCGCGCGTCCCGCCGGGTCCGGAGAACTCCAGCGCGACCCGGTTGCCGTCGCCGCTGCGCCCGGCCACCCCGAAGGCGAGCTCCTGGTCGGGGGCCAGCGCGGGCAGCGGGAACCAGCCGGTGGTCAGCGTGCCGGTGTTGATCTGCCCACCGGTCAGGCTGCCCCACAGCGGGACGTCGGAGGGCGGGGTGAACCCCGGTGCGAAACCGGAGCCTTCGGTGAACCCCGCCATCTCGGCACCGTCGCCGCCGCGCAGCGCCACGAGGTCCGGGGTGACGACGATCTTGTCGGCGATGCCGCAGCTGCCCCCGCGCGCGGCGGCGATGCTCTGCGCGCCGATCGAGTAGGCGTCGCCCTGCCTGATCGGCGCCGCCGCGAAGGAGCCGAGCACGATCGTCACCGTCACCCCCATCGCCGTGACGCACACCAGCGCGGGTGTGCGGATCAACGCCCGCCGCACCCGGTCGTCACCTCGCCTGAACAGCGCGGACGCGGCCATCAGCAGACCGGCGACGAGCAACCAGACCAGCGGGTTGTTCAGCGGCCGGACCGGCCCTTCACCCCAGGGCACCCCGTACTGCGAGTGCAGGAACCAGTTGTTCTTGCCGGAGAAGACGAGCGCGGCCGCGCCACCGGCGAGCACGGTTCCCACCAGACCGGCGACGAGCACCACCCGGTCCCGGCTCGCGGTGACCGCGGCGACGCCGACCAGCACGACGCCCGCGGTCACAGTAGCGGCTCCGACGCCGGCGAGCGCGCCGAAGTAGTGCGTCCACTTCGAAGGGGTGAGCGTCATCAAACCCATGCTGAGCAGCAACGACGCCACCGGGACGTGCGCCATCCGCAGGCCTTCGGCACGGTGCCGCAGCAGCACCACGACGCTCAACGCCGCGACGACGAGGGTGAGCAGGACGGCGGCGCGGCGAGCGACGTCGCCCTGGAGGTCGAAGCCGAGCAGGTACTGCCAGCGCATGACCTCCTGGAACCACGACACGTTCGGCCCGTAGAAGCTGTGCAGCTCGGTGGCCTTCGCGGCGCCGAACAGCGACTGGTCGGCGAACATCGCCACCACGCCGACCGAGGCGATCCCGGCCAGCAGCGCGACCAACGCGACTCCGGCCATCCGCCACAGGCGCGGCGCGAGCACCAGGAACGGGGTGATCGCGGTGATGCCCATCGGGTTGACCGCGATCGACAGCCCGGCCGCCAGCGCCGCCACGCCCAGCCACACCCGCCGCTCGGTGCGAGCGGCCTGCAGCACCGCCGCCAGCACGACGGTCAGCCCCAGCGCCTCGAACGCCTCCGGTCGCACGCCCATCCCGAACGGCAGCCACCAGGACAGGAAGGCCAGCGCGGCCAGGACGCGGACCAGCGGCCGGTGGTGCCGGCCGGGGATGGCCGCGCCGAGCACGCCCCGGCTGAGCACCAGCCACGTGAGCACGGCGGCGAGGATGCTGGGTATGCGCATGGCCAGCGGGTTCTGGTTCCACTCGGCGACGTGCGTCAGCAGCTGCTGGACCAGCGTGAACGGTGATTCGGAGGCGTTCTCCCAGCGGTAGTAGTTGCCGATGTCGCCGGTGCGCACCCCGTTCTGCACGGTCACCGAGGCGAACGAGTCGTCCGGGCTGTACGGGCCCAGCAGCCACCAGCCCGCTAGCACGGCCAGCAGTCCCAGGTCGACCACGTAACCGGACAGCCGGTGCGCCAGCCGTGGGATCGGGCGTTCGACGGCTCTGCGGCGTCGGCGGTCCAGCGCCGCCAGGACCGCGAAACCGGCCGCCACCAGCAGCAGCTGGACGGTGATGAGCAGCAGCTTGCCCTGGGTGGGGGACGTCTCGAACCAGTTGGCGGTGACCACCTGGACCTCGGTGCCGGCCACCTCGGCGGGGGAGAGCTGGGTGGTGAACGCGACGATGTCGCGGATGCCCGCGGGCACCGAGGCGGTCCGGTCGCCGATGCGGGCGGTGGCCCCGGTCGGGCCGCCGTCGATGGCGACGTCGCAGGCTTCCCCGATCGGCGCGCGCAACGCCTCCCTGCCTGCGACCAGGGCGATCACGTGGTCCTGGGCGGTGGTGACGGCGAAGCCCTCGGTGGGCTGGCCGGGCGGGCGGGAGGACACCAGCGTCGTCGGCTCGGCGCGGTCCTGACCTGCGCGCACGACCTCGCACGGGACCCGCACGTGCACCTCGTCCGGGTGGTAGGGCACGACGAAGGCGAGCGTGCTCTCCGCCGGCTGCCCGGCCATCGGCCAGGTGACCGTGACCCGGTCGCCGACGACCGGCGCGAACGGGACGGCGATCGCCGCCAGCAGCGCCAGGACGCCGATCACCAGGCCGAGGGCGTGGGCGAGACGGCGGCGCGGCGTGGGCGCGGCGGGCATCGGAGGAGAGGCGTCCGCGGTGCGCTCGATCCCGTCCAGCAACGTTCCCCCAGTTCAGCGATGTTCAGCGGGTCAGCCGCAAATCGGTCCCGGGAAAATCAGTTTCGGGCATCCGGCGGCGACTCGCACAAACGATCAGGTTTACTCGAAGGGGTAGGCCCCGTCGCCGTCGGCGCCGCGGACGCGTTCTCGCTGGCGAGTCGTGGTGTAGAAATCGCGTTCGCGTTCGTAGCGGACCACGAGCAGGTGACCCCAGTCGTAGCCCGGCGTCCCGCGCAACCGGGTGGGCAGCTCCATGCGTTGGGAGAGCATCGGCATCCCGGCGAACACGCCGCCGAGGTTCGGGTCGTAGGCCATCGAGCCCTCGCCCTCCGGGGGCGTGATCAGCATCCGGGGGCTCTCGGCGACACCGCGGCCGACCTTCGGGTAGTCGGTCCGGCAGGGGAACACGAAGCTCATCGGCCAGTCGATCAGCAGCGGTCCCTGAGCGTCCAGGGCCTGCCGCAGCCCGACGACGTCGCGCACCACGGGGCCGCTGATGCTCAACCAGCCCTGCCGGTCGGTGCTGCGGTCGGTGGCCAGCACCCGGACCCGGTCCGCGCCCGCCGGGATGTCACCGGGTTCGACGGTCATCGAGCGCCAGGCGGTGAAGTCCCGCCAGTCGTCGTCGCGGCCGTGGCGCGGGTCCTCGAACGGCAGGTCCACCGGTGGCGGGTCGTGGAGCACCTCGCGTCCCAGCGGGCGGTCCCCGGCGGCGAACTCCAAGGTCAGCGAGTTGCCCTGCTCGGGGCGGCCGGACACCCACATCGACAGGACCTGCTGGTCGTTCACCTGCGGCAGGCCGAACCACGGGGTGATCAGCGTGCCGGTGTTCTGCGGGCCGCCGTCCTGGCTGGTCCAGGCGAAGTCGCTGGCCTGACGCGCGGTGGGTTCGTCGGCGCGCGGGTCGTCGGGATCGGCGGGCTCGGGGAGCCGCAGCGGCTCGCCGGGGTTCTCCAGGCGCAGGTCCGGCTCCTGCGGCGGAGCTCCGCCCGCGGTGAAGCCGTCCAGCTCGCCGGTGTCGTCGGGGTCGAGCGGGGCGAGGGGCTCGGCGATGGGCAGCGCCTGCACCTCGTCCTCCAGGCCGCAGCTGGACGCCTCGTGGCTGAGCCGGTTCATCCGGGCCACCGAGAAGCGGTCGCCCATCGTCTCCGGCACCGACAGGAACGAACCCAGCAGCACCAGCGCCATCGCCAGCGCCGACCCGGTGAGCACCGATGCGGGAGCGACCGTCCACATCAGACCGCCGAGCGCGCGGGAGCGCAGCCGCATCCGGACCAGCAACCCGACCAGCGTCAGCAGGCCGGTGACGAGTCCGACGAGCATCCAGAGCACCGGGCTGTCCAGCGGCAGGTTCGGCCGGACCGGGGTGTCCGACCACGGCATCGCCAGGTTCGACTGCCACGGCCAGGCGTTCGGTCCCGAGAACGCCAGGCCCGCCGCCACCGAGGCCGCCAGCGTGCCGAAAACGCCCAGCAGCCGCGCTTCCCGCTGCCCGTCGGCCAGCGCCCCGACCCGCACCAGCAGCACGACGGTCACCGCCATCAGCGCCGGACCGACACCGATCAGCGCGCCGAAGTGGTGCGTCCACTTCGACGGCGTCAGCCACAGCGCGGCCAGCACCGCGGCCACCGAACCCAGCAGCACCGGCAGGTCGGACACGGCCGTGGTGCGGTGCAGCCGTCGCATCGCGCAAGCCGCGGCGATCAGCACGGCCGTGATCACCAGGAACACGACCAGCCGCTTGCCCGCGACGCCCCACATGCTGGTGCCGAGCAGCTTCGCGTAGCGGTCGATCTCCTGGTACCAGCCCAGGCTCGGCCCGAACTCGTCGTGCACCTCGGTCGCGTGGAGCACCCCGTTCCAGGACGAGTCGGCGAACATCGCCACCAGACCGATCGATCCCAGGCTCGCCAGCAGCACGACGCGGACCGGAACCAGCGCCCAGCGCGGCAGCGCCCCGGGACGCATCAGCAGCGACCGGATGCGCGGCGCGAACACCAGCACCATCAGCACCGCGCTGACCCCGGTCGGGGTGATCGACACCGTCAACCCGCACACGAGCGCGGCCACGCCCAGCCAGCCGAACGGGGCGCTGCTGCGCGAGGCGCGCAGCAAGGCGGCGACCAGGATCGAGGTGCACAGCGCCAGGAACGGTTCCGGGCGGATTCCCAGGCCGTAGGGCAGCCAGCAGGCGAGGAAGAACACCGCTGTCACCAGGTGCGGTGCGAACCTCCTGCGGCCCCGGCAGATCGGGGCGACGATGCCGCGGCTGACCACCAGCCAGGTCAGCAGACCGGCTGCGGCGCTGGGCATCCGCAGCCAGAACGGCTCCAGGCCGTCGGCCGACCACCAGCGCATGAAGTGCTGCACCAGCGTGAACGGCGCCTCGGAAGCGTTGAACCAGCGGTAGTAGTTGCCGACGTCGCCGGTCTCGGCGTAGTTGCGGACGGTCATCATCGCGAAGCCGTCGTCGTCGGTGAGCGGTCCGACGAACAGCCACACCCAGATCACCGCGGCGACCCCGGTGTCCACCGGCCACAGCAGCGGGTTCGGGCGGATACCGCGCAGCGCCGGTGGGGCGTGGGCGAACAGCAGCAGCAGGGAGCACAGCCCGAGCAGCAGCGCCGCCTCGATCAGGCTCCGCTTGGTCTCGGTGGGGGAGGTGTCGGCCCACGAGTAGGTGCGCGCGGTGACCGAAAGTCCGTGCAGCTGGTCGGGTTCCAGCGAGGTAGCGAAGGTGAACACCTCGGGGGCGGGAAGCCCGGCAAGCGTGATCGGAGCACGTCCGGCGGGTTCGACGACCGATCCCGCGCCGTCACCGCGCACCGCCAGACCGCAGGTCCCGGCGGGCAGTTCCACCTCGCGGTCGCCCAGCAGCAACCGGGTTCGTCCGTCCTGGGTGGACAGCACGAGACCTTCGCGGTCGCTGCCCGGCGGCAAGGTGCTGAGGATCGTCGTCGGCCCCTCGTCCGCCAGCGCGGCGCGCATCGTCGCGCAGGGCACCGTCGCGTCTAACTCGGCGGGCCGGTAGGGCGTGAGGAACGCCGTCGTCGTGGGGTTCTCGTCGGTCGCCGCGGGCCAGTGCACCTCGGTGCGGTCGAGCAGCACCGGCGCCAGCGGAAGCGCGATCGCGCAGCATAACCCCGCGATGCCCAGGCACAGCGCGATCACGTGCGCCAGCCACTTGCCCAGGTGCGAACGCCGGGGGACGTCGTCGACGACCCGCGGTTCGGCGGGCGCTGCGAGCGCTGCCGTGCTCGTCAGGTACTTCACCCTTCTCGTTCTCCCGGGTGGTCGGGCCGATGCCGGCGAGGGAAACGCGGTGAGTCTCATGCAGTTTCACGACAGCCACCGCTCTCCGGGTTGCCCGACACGCCGAAGGAACCGCCGAAGAGACGTCAGTGGGACCTGCGTGCGACCGCCATGAGATGCGGGCTGGCCCCCAGCAGCTCGGGCACCGACTCGACCCGGTGGATCGCCTTCAGCGTCGCGTCCCGGTACTCCGGTTCGCTCAGCCGGCGGCTGTCGGCTGCCCACGCCGCCACGCTCTCCACCGCCACCAGCTCGATCGCCCGGAAACCCGCGTCGGCGACCTCGTCGCGCAGGTCGGCGGGCCGGTGGAAGTAGGTGAGGGTGAACCACTGCGGGAACTCGTCGGGCCTGGTGTTGCGGTGCAGGCCGTCGCGCAGCGCGCCCTGGACGAGCTCCTGGAAGTCCGGGTTGACGATGTCGCCCATCGCCACGCCGTCGAAGGTCGACGCGTAGCGCGACACCGCCGCCGCGAACAGCACGCCGCCCGGCTTGAGCACCCGGTGCGCTTCGCGCAGCGCGCGCAGCCGGTCGGAGCGTTCCAGCAGGTGGTAGAGGGGGCCGAGCAGCAGCACCGCGTCGGCGGTGCCGTCGTCGAAGGGGAGGTCCCGCGCGTCGCCGACGGTGCAGCCGGCCAGCGGTGCGGCGGGCTGGGCGGCGGAGGCCTCGGCGGCGGCCGTCACGTGCGGAGCCCAGGCGTCGACCAGGTGCACCTCGTAGCCGTCGCGGGCCAGCGGCAGGGCGTAGGCGCCTTCGGCGCCGCCGATGTCGTAGACGATGCCCGGTGCCGGCGGCAGGTGTCGACCCAGCAGTTCGGCGGTGCGCAGCGCCTCCAGATACCCCCAGGTGCTGAGGCGATCCCGCTCCGGTCCGAGTCGGTAGTACTCGGCGATGGCCGTCTCGAAGTCGTCCACGAATGATCAGGCTACTGGGGGCGTCCAGCCGCTCACACGCAGTCCTGAGAAGTTCTTCCTTGATAGTCCGAACGGGCGAAAATGTCTCCGCGCCTTCGATTTCGCGCGCGCGGGAGAAACCCCGGAACCGCGCCGGGCGTCCGAGGGAAGTCCGCTCGCGGACGTTCCGTGGGTCCCCCGGGTAATGAGGGCAGGCGGAGGACCCACGGACGCGGATGCCTGGTGAACCCCACTTCTCCGGGCATCCGCGCTTCCCGATGCGCGCCGCGCGTCTGGAAGCTCGGCGGGCGTCGCGACGCCCGCACAGGTACAGATCGCTGCGAGAGGGCGAAACGTTGCCCGTTCGCGGCAAAATTGTCCCGATCGCGAATTCCGGTCCAGTGGTCTGGACAAACCGGGCGTCCGAGATCGAATTCTGGACCTCCCCGGGATCCGCGGTCAACCCGGGAAAGCGAAAGGGGCCGCCGGGATGCACCCGACGACCCCGTTCGGCCGAAGCGTTCGATCGATCGTTCAAGCGGCAGCGCCGCAGTTCCAGGTGTGGGAACCCGCGGCGGTGCCACCCAGCGAACCGACCCCGGAACAACTCCTAGAACGGCAGCTTCTTGAAGATGAAGCGGGGGACGTGCTTGAGCACGAACATGACCCAGCGCATCTGGCCGGGCGCGTAGACCTCTTCCTTGCCCTTGCGGACGCCGTCGATGATCGCCGCGGCGACCTGGTCCGGGGTCTGCGACATGGGCGGCGGCTTCATGCCCGCGGTGAGCTTCGTGTGCACGAAGTTCGGGCGGATCACGGTGACCTTCACACCGTGCTCCTCCAGCGCGTAGGTGAGACCGGTGTAGAAGATGTCCAGGCCGCCCTTGGAGGAGCCGTAGACGAAGTTCGAGCGGCGAGCGCGCTCACCGGCCGGGGAGGCCATCACCGCGATGCTGCCGTGGCCCTGCTTCTTGAGCTTGTTGGCCAGCAGCACGCCCAGGCCCACCGGGGCGACGTAGTTGATGTCGGCGACGGCGCGGGCGGCCTCGAAGTCCGTCCAGCCCTTCTCGTTGTCGCCCTGGATGCCGAAGGCGATCAGCGTGACGTCGACGTCGCCGTCGGCGAACGCCTTGTCGATGACCTCGGCGTGCGTCTCCGGCTTGCGGGCGTCGAAGTGCAGGATCGACACCGTGCTGCCGGTCTTGCGCAGCTCCTCGGCAGCGGCTTCGAGGCGCTCGGACTCCTCGGGGCGGTCGGCCAGCACGATGCGCAGCGCGCGGGTCTGCGCGTACTGCTTCGCGGTGGTCAGCGCGATGTCCGAGGTGCCGCCGAGCACCAGCAGGGATTGGGGGTTGCCAACAGCGTCGATCACAGCTCAAGCCTCCGGCTCATGTCTGAGGCGAATTTGCCTTCGGGGTCAATGGTCTGGCGGATCTTCTTGAACTCGTCCACCCGCGGGTACATCTGGTGGAAGGTCTCCGCGGAGGTCCGCGAGTCCTTGGCGGTGTACAGCCGGCCGCCGAGGGAGAGCACGTCCTCGTCCAGCTCGGTGCAGAACCTGCCCAGACCGTCGACGATCGGGAAGTCCAGGCACACCAGCCAGCCGGGGTGCGGGTAGGACAGCGGGGACCGGTTGCCCTCGCCCATCTTCTTGATGACGTTGAGGAACGACACGTGGCCGGACTGGGCGACCTTGCGGATGATCCGCTTGAGGTCCTCGTCCTTGCCGTAGGGCAGCGAGAACTGGTACTGCAGGAAGCCCTGCGAACCGTAGGCCCGGCTCCACTCGCCGATCAGGTCCAGCGGGTGGTAGAAGGCGGTCAGGTTCTGGATCAGGTCGCGGCCGCGCTTGGGCGTCTTCCAGTAGTACAGCTCGCCGATGGTGCCGAAGGTCAGCTTGTTGGCCAGCCGCGGCGGGAAGACGTCCGGCAGCGTCAGCAGCTGCGGCGCGTCGAACTTCAGCGGGTCGGCCCGCAGCTTCGGCGGCAGCTGGTCGAGCGTGGCCAGCGAGCCGCGGCCGAACGCGCCGCGACCCAGCTTCGAGCCGGTGGACATCGAGTCGAACCACGCCGACGAGTAGGTGTACTTGTCGTCCGAGCCGTCGTTGAACAGCTCGATCGTCTCGTCGAGGTTCGCGGTCCGGTCGGCGTCGGCGATGAAGTACGCGGTCTCGGTCCGGGTCATCCGGATCGAGGCGCGCAGGATGATGCCGGTCAGGCCGATGCCCGCCACCGTCGACCAGAACAGGTCGGCGTCCGGGCCGTTGGGCGTGATCGTGCGGATCTCGCCGTCGGCGGTGAGCAGGTCCATCGCCACCACGTGGTTGCCGAAGCTGCCGGCGCTGTGGTGGTTCTTGCCGTGGATGTCGTTGGCGATCGCGCCACCCACCGTGACCTGACGGGTGCCCGGCAGCACCGGGACCCACAGGCCGTAGGGCAGCGCGGCCTTCATCAGCTCTTCCAGGCTCACGCCCGCGTCGACGTCGACGATGGCGGTGTCCGGGTTGATGTCGTGAACGCGGTTGAGCGCGGTCATGTCGACGACCACGCCACCGGCGTTCTGCGCGACGTCGCCGTAGCTGCGGCCCAAGCCGCGGGCGATGACGCCCCGCTCGTCGGCGGTGCGCACCGCCTCGGCGATGGCGTCGACGTCGGTCGTGCTGAGCACGCGCACCCGGGACGGTGCGGTTCGTGCCCAACCGGTCAGCGTGCGGTACTCCATTGCTGCGGTCACAGGCCCAGCCTTCGCGAAAGGTCGGAGACGAAGATGCCCTGCGGGTCGACCGAAGCGCGGATCGTGCGCCACTCGTCGATTCGCGGGTACATCTTCTCGATCATCTCGGCATTGGTCCGCGACTCCTTGGCCAGGTACAACCGGCCACCTGCGTCGAGGACCATCTCGTCAAGCTCCTGGCAGAGCCGGTCCAGTCCCGGGGTGATCGGGATGTCGACTGTCAGCGTCCAGCCTTCCCGGGGGAAGGACATCGGGGCGTCGTTGCCCGGGCCGAAGGTCTTGAGCACGTTCAGGAACGACACGTGGCCCGAGGCGCTGATCTTGTCGATGGACCGGCGGAACATCGTTTCCTGACCGAACGGCACCATGAACTGGTACTGCAGGAAGCCGTTCGGGCCGTAGATGCGGTTCCACTCGCCGACCAGGTCCAGCGGGTGGAAGAACTGGGTGATGTTCTGCACCGCGCCGAACTTGGTCGGTGCCTTGCGGTACCAGACCTCGTTGAACGCGGTGATCGTGTACTTGTTGACCAGCCCGTTGGGGAAGATCGGTGGGGCGGTCATCAGCTGCGGCGCGTTGAACTTCAACGGGTCCTTGCGCAGCCTCTTCGGCAGGTCCTCCAGCTTCGCCGAGTTGCCCCGGGTCAGCAGGGCGCGGCCCAGGCTGTCGCCGCGGGCGAGCGAGTCGAACCACGCCACCGAGTACACGTAGTTGGCGTCGGAGCCGTCGGTGAAGTGCTCGATCAGCTCGTCGAGGTTCTTGGTCTGCACGTTGTCGACCACGAAGTACGCGGTCTCGACGCGCTTGAGCTTGACCACGGCCCTGACGATGATGCCGGTCAGGCCCATGCCCCCGACGGTCGCCCAGAACAGCTCCGAGGTGTCGCCCTCGGGCGTGAGGGTGCGGACCTGGCCGTCCGCGGTGAGCAGGTCCAGCGACAGCACGTGGCTGCCGAAGCTGCCCTGCGAGTGGTGGTTCTTGCCGTGGATGTCGGATCCGATGGCACCGCCGACGGTGACCTGTCGGGTGCCCGGCAGCACCGGGATCCACAGCCCGTGCGGCAGCAGCCGGCGCATCAGGGCGTCCAGCGAAACCCCAGCGTCGACGTCCACCACGGCCTCGTCGACATCGATCTTGTGCACGCGGTCCAGGGCGGTCATGTCGATGACCGTGCCCCCCGCGTTCTGAGACGGGTCGCCGTAGCTGCGACCCAGGCCGCGCGCGATGACGCCCCGCTCGCCCGCCTTCCGGACCGCGTCGGCGATGGCCTCGACGTCCGGAGTGCTGACGACGTGTGCCCTGGTGGGCGACGTGCGCCCCCAGCCGGTCAGCGTCTGCAACTCGTCCTTTACCGATCCCACCCAGCCGAGTCTATCCGCGCATCGGGTTCTTCTACCGCCGGGTACGAGCGGTCCCCAGCGGATCGCGAAGCGTCATCGCTACACTCTCGGGGGACGTGTGTGCCACGGTCCCGGCATCTCCAGCTGCGGGGTCGGAGGGCGTCTGGTCCTGCCGTCGTTTCGTAAGGGTGAACCTGTGACAGTGGCCGATACCGCAGCCAACACCGAGCCCAAGAAGCTGGGCGTGTTCAACCAGCTGGCGCGCTTCATCATCATCGGCGGCGGCTGCGCCGTCATCGACTTCGGCACCTACTCGCTGCTGCTGGGCGTGCTCGGCTGGCCGGTCTGGTTGTCCAAGTCGATCTCGTTCATCCTGGGCACCACGGCGTCCTACGTGATCAACCGCAAGTTCACGTTCCAGGGCGCGGGCCAGGGCAACACGACCGCGAAGGCCGGGGCCTTCGCCGTGCTCTACACCACGACGTTCTTCGTGAACATCGGCACCAACCAGCTGCTGTGCGTGGTGTTCAACGCGCAGGCGGCGTGGCAGTTCACGTTGTTCTGGGTCATCGCCCAGGGGCTCGGAACGATGATCAACTTCATCATGCTCAAGCTCCTCGTCTTCCGCGACTGACCCTCGCGACCTCACTTCGAAGGGCGCTCGGCCACCCCGGCCGGGCGCCCTTCTCGCGTCACGGGCCATTCGAACTCGCGCGAAATTCGAGTGCCGAAGTTCGCGCTCAAATTTCGCGCGAAGTTCGAATCCGCCCCCGCAACGGGTGAACGCCTCCGGGGCAGGAGTGGCTCGGGAAGTGCGTGGTGATGCGGGAAGAGAGCCCCGCACGTGCGAGCGCCCCTCCCACCGGCCGTGGCCGGCAGGAGGGGCGCTCGGGGTGAGGCTCCTCGCGTGAGGGCTTACTGGTCCGATTCCTCGGGTGCTTCGAAGCCCTTGACGTCGTTGCGGTCGTCGGAGCTGGGGACGTCGCCCGGGAGCTGCAGGGTCTTCGGCAGCGGCCCCGGGGTCCAGTTGCCCCAGTGGGTCTCGGTGTGGACGTCCATGGCCGTCTGAGCCGGTACGGCGTCCGCGTCGTACGGGTCCACGGCGTACAGCGAACCCCAGTCCCGGTGGATGTTGTTCTTCATGTACGTCGGCAGCTCGCGCATGCTCGTCGCCACGTTCAGCCAACCGAACGGGCCGCCGGAGTCCGGCGACGACCAGCCCTGGCCGATGTCGCGGACCTCGGCACCCGCCGCGACCCGGAACTTCGGGATCTCGGCGACGCCGTGGTGCACGCGCGGCAGCTGCAGGCACGGGTGCACCAGCGCGGCCGTCCACTCCACGAACGCCGGCTGGTCACCGACGAAGTCGGTCATGTTCACCAGCTGCGGCGCGCGCGGGGCGCTGACCGCGACCCAGCCGTTCGGGCCGAGCGCGTTGTCCACCGCGACCACGCGCATCTTCGTGGCGCCCTCGGACTTGCCGCCCAGGGTGTAGCGGAAGTCCCGCCAGTTCGGGCCGCCCTCCTGCTGCACCACGTACTTGCGCTCGGTGATCAGGAAGCCGTTCGGGGTGTCGTGCCCGAACTCCAGCGCCACCGAGTTCGCGCCCAGCTCGGCGCCGGCCAGCGACAGCACCACCGGCACCTCGCCGCGCTGCGCGCGCTCCGGCAGGTCGTACCACTGGGTGCGCAGCTCACCGGTGCCGACGGCGGCGGCGTCGTAGCTGCCCCACACCGGAGCCTTGTCGTTGCCGAACTGGTGCGGCGGCCGCCAGTTGGGTTCCTGCGGGTCGGTGCCGTCGCCAGGCGGCAAACCGGGCTGGTTGAAGCCGGACAGCTTCGCCCGCATGTACTGGTCGGCGTCTTCCTTGTCCTGCAGGCGCTTGGGCGGGACGCCGATGTCCTTGTCCTCCGACGGCGCCGCCGTGGACGGCTGCTCCCCGGCCACGCGCAGCATCCCGGACTGCGGGTTGGTCTCGACGTAGATGTAGTCGGACAGGCCGCAGCTGGTGCCCACGATCTGCTTGATGTTGTCCGCGCCGAGGCTGTAACTGCCCCATTGCTTCTGGATGACCTTGCCGAAGTTCGCCAGTTCGAACAGCACCAGCAGGGCGCAGAGGATCGACAGCGGAGCGGTGCCCATCCGCAGCGCGCGGCTGCGCCCCTCCTCGCGGCTGAAGCGCTCGTCGACGACCTTCGGGTTGTGCTCGTCGATCCTCAGGTGCTCGACGAACGCCACCACCAGGGCGATGAACGCGATGATCAGCAGGATCGTGCTCAGGTGCCTGCCCTTGAGCTGCGGCGGCATGTTGTACCAGGGCACACCCCAGCCGGAGACGTACCACCACGCGTTGGGGCCGGTGGCGGCGAAGGCCAGGATGACCATCAGCCCGGCGAAGAAGGCGGCCCGGTTGCGCGTGGAGCGCAGCACGGTGGTGCTGGTGGCCAGCGCGGTCAGCGCGGCCAGCGCTCCGCCGGTGGCGGCGAAGATGCCGAAGTGGTGCGACCACTTGGTGGGGGTCAGCACGAGCACGCCGAAGGACATGGCGCTGATCGCCAGCAGTCGCCGGCTCGGGCCCAGCGCCGCACCCCGGATCCGGCCCCGGCGCAGCAGCACCACGGCGCAGGTCGCCAGGCACAGGATGACCAGCAGCACGGGGAAGCGCCGCGTCATGGAGCCGTCCGCCGTGGGGCTGAACAGCAGGTTGTAGCGGCTGAGCTCCTCGTACCAGCTCTGGCTGGGACCGATGTCGGTGCGCAGGTCGGTGGCGTCCATGACCGACTGCCACGTCTGGTCGGCGAACACCAGCGTCAGGATCACGAACCCGGAGGAGGCGATCGGCGCCAGCACCGGCAGCCAGCCGAACTCCAGGGCCCGCTTGCGCACCAGCCGGAACAGCGGCTTGAGAGCGGCCACGAACGGCAGCACGGACACCATGCCGTGCGGGTTCGCGCCCACCGACAGCGCGGCGACCACGAGGCCCAGCGCGGCCGGCATCAGCCGGTCGGTGGCCACGGCGCGCTCGACGGCGCACAGCGCCAGCAGCGAGAACAGCACCACGACGGGTTCGGGGCGCAGGCCGTTGTTGTAGGGCAGCCAGAACGCCAGGAACACGGCCGCGGCGGCCCAGCCGGCGGCGTTGGAGCGCCGGACCTGCTGGCCGAGCCGGGGCAGCACCTCGCGGGAGATCAGCAGCCAGCTGACGATGCCCATCAGCAGCGCGGGCAATCGCACCCACGGCGTGGCCGTGGACACCTGCACCCACACCGAGTACAGCTCGTAGAACCAGCCGAACGGAGCCTCCGGGACGCCGAACCACCGGTAGTAGTTGCTGACGTAGCCGAAGCTCTCGCGCGCTCGCGCGATGTTGAGGATGTAGCCGTCGTCCGAGGTCATCGCCCCGACGACCCACCACACCAGCAGCGAGCCGATCACCGCGACGTCCCGGAACGTCGGCTTCCACCAGCCGATCGCCAACCACTTCGGGGGACGCCTGCCCGCGCGCACGTCCAGGCGCCGCAGGCAGATCACCGAGCCGATGAAGGCCAGCACGGTCAGCGCGATCACGACCAGCTTCAGCGTCGTCGCCTGGCTCTCGTAGCGGGTGTCCACCCGCGCCTCGAACGACAGTCCGCGCACGTCGTCGAGGTGGTCGTCGATGCTGGAGTACACGCCGGTCAGCTGCGGGCGCTGGTCGCCGCGCAGGTTGGCGATCGATTGGTCGCCGACGCTGGCGGTGCTGCCGTAGCCGTCGGAGCGCAGCGAGATCGAGCAGTCCCCGGCGGGAATCGCCGCGGTGCCGACCTGCTGGCCCTTGGTCAGCAGCGTCAGCTGGCCGTTGTCGACCTGCAGCGTCAGACCGGTGAGCTTGCCGTAGTCCGACGAGGGCGGGTTGGTGCTCAGCAGCACGGCCGCGCCGTTGGTGCGCGCGTCGAGGCTGCGCGCCGAGACGCACGGCACCTCCGCGTTGAGCCACAGCGGCGAGTAGCCGACCAGCGGCGCCGACACCGACTTGGTGCCTTCCGCCGTCGGCCACTTCAGGGTCGTGATGTCGTGGTTGACGGGCAGGAACGGCACCGCCAGGGCGAGCACCGTGCCCAGCACGCCCAGAACGGAGGCGAACAGCTTCAGCCGCCTGGCCGACGGTCGAGCGCGGTCGGTCCCGTTGTCTGCCGAAGGGTCGTCCGTTCGGCGGCTGTCTTCCTGGCCACTGAGCACGAAAGGAGAATAGTAGTTGCTGGTCCGGGCGCTTTCGCGGCATTCCGGGGGTGTGCGAATCGACACCAGGGGTAACGCCGTGAGCTGCGAACTCAGTTCGATCTCAGGCGCCTCTAAGCGTCCCGTGACCTTCCGGTTATCGAGCCCGCTGTGAAGTCCGCGTAAAAAGCGAGCGGCCGCCGGGAGTTCCGGCGACCGCTCGGTCGAAGCTTCGGATCAACGGCGGAAGAACCGCTCCTTGCGTCCCTGGATCACCAGGCGCAGCCACTCGCGGAACGCCTTCGGATCCTTGCGCTGCACCACGAAGTACAGGCCGAACCGGACGACCTCCAGGGCACCGATCTTGCGCATCCCCGGCTGCGAGAGCAGGTAACCGCGGTTGCGGTAGGTGTAGTAGCGCTTGTTGGCGTCGGAGGGGTCCTGGGCGTGGAACCGGCCGCCCAGCATCGGCTTGAACTCCGCCGACCCGTCCGGGTGCAGGAACTTCGTTCGGAACGTGGTCCCGAACGGCAGGCCCGAGCGCACCAGGCGGCGGTGGATCTCCACCTCGTCGCCCCGGAAGAACAGCCGGTAGTCCGGCACGCCCACGACGTCGAGCGTGGTGGCGCGGAACAGCGCGCCGTTGAACAACGAGGCGATGCCCGGGAGGAAGTCCTCAGGCAACTCGCTGACCTTGCGCTTCCAGGTCAGGCCCCGGCGCAGCGGGAAGGCGAGCGTGTCGGGGGTGTCGATGTTGACCACCACCGGCGACACGGCGGCCAGCCGCCGCTTCTCGGCGACCTCCAGCAGCGTGGACAGCGCGTGCTCGTCGGCCGGGCGGCCGTCGTCGTCACCGAGCCACACCCACTCCGCGCCCAGCGACAGCGCGGTCAGCATGCCCAGCGCGAAACCGCCGGCGCCGCCGAGGTTTCGCTGCGAGGCGATGTAGGTGGAAGGCACCGGGCAGTCATCGACCACGTCGGAAGCCGACTGGTCGGGACCGTTGTCGACCACGACGAGGTGGTCCGGCAACCGGGTCTGACTCGCGATGACCTTCAGTGACTCGGCCAGCAGCTCGCGACGGTGCCTGGTGACGATGACCGCGACTACGGATCCGGCGGGCAGCTGCTGTGCGGAGTCGGTGCTCATGAGCCTTCTTCGCTCCCGATCGTGGCCCGCGATTCACCGATCCGGGCCAGGGTTTCCTCACTCAGGTTGTTGAAGGGGTCGTACCCCTTGTAGTGCGTCAAGACCTCGCGCAGCGAGCCCTCTTCGCGAATACCGCCCTTGTCCATCCAGATCGCGGTGCTGCACAGCTCGACGAGGAACTCGTCGGAGTGCGAGGCGAAGACAAGCATGCCGGATCGCTTGACGAGGTCGTTGAGGCGGTCCCGCGCCTTCTCCAGGAATTCCGCGTCGACCGCGCCGATGCCCTCGTCCAGGATCAGGATCTCGGGGTCGATCGAGGTCACCACGCCCAGCGCGAGCCGGACCCGCATGCCGGTGGAGTAGGTGCGCAACGGCATCGCCAGGTAGTCACCGAGCTCGGTGAACTCGGCGATGTCGTCGATCCGCTTCTCCATCTCCTTGCGGGACATGCCCAGGAAGAGGCCGCGGATGATGATGTTCTCGTAGCCGGAGATCTCCGGGTCCATGCCCACGCCGAGGTCGAACACCGGCGCGACCTTGCCGACCACGCGAGAGCTGCCCCGGGTGGGCTCGTAGATGCCCGACAGCAGCCGCAGCAGCGTCGACTTGCCCGCGCCGTTGTGGCCGACCAGCGCGACCCGGTCACCTTCGCGCAGCGACATGTTGATGTCGTGCAGCGCCTCGATGACCGGCACCCGGCTGTCCGTGCCGATCTTGCCTCCGGCTCGGCCGAGCACGGCCTTCTTCAGCGAGCGGGACTTCGCGTCGAAGATCGGGAAGTCGACCGCCGCGTTCCATACGTCGATGCTGACCATGGTGTATTCGGCCTCACTCAGACCCAGTAGGAGACACGGGCACGGTAGTTGCGCAGCACGAACAGCGCCACTGCCCAGCCGAGGACGGTGATCGCGCCGCACACCAGCCAGTGGTGCCAGGCGATGGGGCTGCCGAGCATCGGCTGCCGGATGATCTCCAGGAAGTGCATGAACGGGTTGATCTCGGCGAGCTTCGCGCGCTCGGCGATCACCGGGTTCGGGCTCGACTTGAACTGGTCGTAGTTCCACACGATCGGCGTCATGAAGAACATCAGCTGCACGATGCTCTGGGTCACCGGCGGGATGTCGCGGAACCGCGTCGAGATGGTGCCGACCACGAGGATCACCCAGGCGCCGTTGAGGCCGATCAGCACGAACGCCGGGATCGCCAGCAGGATCGTCCACGACAGCGGCTGCGGGAAGATCAGCAGCAGCACGAAGTACACGGCGAGGTTGTGCGCGAAGAACAGGACCTGCCGCCACAGCAGCCGCAGCACGTGAATGCTGACCGGTGCCGGGAGCTGCTTGATCAGCCCCTCGTTGGAGATGAAGACCTCGGCACCGTCGTTGACGCAGTTGCCGATGAAGCCCCAGATGATGAAGCCGACCGCGAGGTACGGCAGGTGCTCGGCCAGAGGCTGCCCGAACAGCTGCGAGTAGAGCAGACCGAGCGCCGTGACCGTGACGGCCATGCTGATGGTGATCCACAGCGGGCCGATGACGGAGCGGCGGTAGCGCTGCTTGATGTCCTGCCAGCCCAGATGAGCCCACAGCTGTCGCTGGCTGAGGGCGTCACCAATGTCGTTGAACGCTTTTCGCCAGGACCGCGGCGAGATCTCAGAAGGCGCCGGGGGTCGGTCTAGCGTGCTCGTAGCATGCACGAGCGAAAGAGTACCGACCACGCGCGTGCACACTCGGGCTGGGCGTCACTCGAAGGCGTAGCGCCCGCTTGACGTCGGGCGCTACCTTCCGTTATCCCGCAGGACCGCTAGAGGTACTGCCCGGTGCCCTTGGTCGGGCCCATGTCCGGTTCGCCGGAACCTGCCGGCAGACCTCGGCGCATCTGCTCCAGCTGGGCTCGCGCGGCCATCTGCTGGGCGAAGAGCGCGGTCTGCAGGCCGTGGAACAGGCCCTCCAGCCAGCCGACCAGCTGTGCCTGGGCGATCCGCAGCTCGGCGTCCGAGGGCGTCGTCTCCTGCGCGAACGGCAGAGACAGCCGCTCCAGCTCCTCGATGAGCTCCGGTGCCAGGCCCTGCTCCAGCTCGCGGATGGAGGACTGGTGGATCTCCTTGAGCCTGCTGCGGCTGGCCTCGTCCAGCGGTGCCTGGCGGACCTCCTCCAGCAGCTGCTTGATCATGGTGCCGATGCGCATGACCTTGGCCGGCTGCTCGACCAGGCCGTTGATGTCCTCGCCGTGCTCCTGGCCCTCGTCGCCGGCTTCGGTCGCGCCGGCACCCACGGGGTTGCCGTCCTCGCCCACCACGAACACCTGCGGACGCTCTTGTTCGTTCATGGCTGCCATGGTTCCAGTGTGCCGCGAGGTCGCGGCAGGGGTCGTGCCGACTCGCCCGCAGCGCTGGGCCGACGGCTCGCGAGTGATGCAGTATTGGCCACCCTGGACGCCGCCGAGCTCGGCGTTTCAGTAATGTCTGAATCATGGCGTTCGACGTCGCGGCGGTTCGCGGACTCTTCCCGGCGCTCGGCGACGGGTGGGTGCACCTCGACGCCCCGGCAGGCATGCAGGTTCCCGAGCAGGTGGCCACGGCGGCGTCCACCGCCCTGCGGGCACCGGTTTCCGGTCCTGGCGGGAACTTCCCCGCTTCGCAGCGCGCCGAGGCGATCGTGGAGGCCGCTCGTCGCGCGATCGCGGATCTCGTGGGTGCCAAGCCCTCCGGGGTGGTGCTCGGGCCGAACTCGGCCGTGCTGCTCGGCAGGCTCGCCGACGCCCTGGGCGACGGCTGGATGATCGGCGACGACGTCGTCGTCTCCCGGCTGGACTCGCCCGACAACGTCGACCCGTGGCAGCGCGCCGCCCAGCGCTCGGGTTCGACCGTGCGCTGGGCCGAGATCGACATCGAGACCTGCGAGCTGCCGACCTGGCAGTACGGCGACCTGGTCACGCCGCGCACGAAGGTCGTGGCGATCACGGCCGCTTCGGGCGCGGTCGGCACCCGGCCGGACATCCGCCCGGCCGCGGAGGCCGCCGACGAGCACGACGCGCTGCTGGTCGTCGACGCCTCCTCCGCCGCGCCGTTCGTCCCGCTGGACATCACCGAGCTGGGTGCCGACGTGGTCGCCGTCAACGCCTCGGCGTGGGGCGGTCCGCAGGTGGGGGCGCTGGTCTTCCGCGACCCGGCGATGCTCGACCACCTGCCGTCGGTGTCGCTGGACCACAGCGCCCGGGGGCCGGAGCGCCTGGAGATGGGCCCGCACGCGTTGCCGCTGCTCGCGGGCTTGGTCGCGTCGGTGGACTACCTCGCCGGTCTCGACGACGCGGCCATCGGGCCGCGGCGGGAGCGGCTGCTGACCTCGCTGCGCGCGGTGAAGTCCTACCAGGCCGGTCTGCTGACCAACCTGACCAACGGGCTGCGCAAGCTGCCCGAGGTGATGCTCATCGGCGACGCCATGCGCCGGATCCCGTCGGTGGCGTTCACCGTCAACGGCGTCAAGGCCACCGATGCCGTGTCGCACTTGGCGGACCAGGGCATCTGCGCCTTCGCCGACCCGGGCACCCACGGCGTCTTCGCGGCCCTGGGCGCGGCCGAGGTCGGTGGAGCCATCCGGGTCGGCCTGGCGCACTACACGAACTCCACCGAGGTCGACCAGCTGGTCCAGGCGGTCGCCGACCTCACCTGACCGGGTGGGGAACTCGAATTTCGCGCGAGATGTGAACGCCGGAGTACGGGCTCGAATCTCGCGCGGAATTCGAATCCGCCGCTCACCGCACCAGGAGGATCTTGCCCCGGACGTCGCCCGATTCGAGGGTGGCGTGGGCGCGGGACGCCTCGGCCATCGGGATCTGCGCGTGCACCGGCATCCGCACCTCGCCGCTCTCGATCAGCGGCCAGAGGCGTTCGCGCACGTCGGCGACGATGCGGGCCTTGCCGTCCGGTCCTTCCACGGGGCGTCCGCGCAGGCCGAGGGCCGACATGCGCAGCCGCTTCATCAGCATCTTGCCCATGTTCAGCTCGGCCTTGGCGCCGCCCTGCATGCCGATCACGGCCAGGAACCCGTCCACGGCCAGCGCGGAGAGGTTCCGGTCCAGGTAGGACGCCCCCATGTTGTCGAGGATGACGTTCGCCCCGCCGAGGCCCTTGACGACCTCGACGAAGTCCTCGTCGCGGTAGGAGATCACCGGATCGGCGCCCAGTTCCGCGCAGAGCGCGCGGCTCTCGGCCGATCCCGCGGTCGCCGCGACCCGCGCGCCCAGCGCCTTGGCGATCTGGATGGCGCAGGTCCCGATGCCGCCCGCGCCGCCGTGCACGAGGAACAGGTGCCCTTCGCGCAGTCCGGCCTCCATGACCACGTTCGACCAGACGGTGCAGGCGACCTCGGGGATCCCGGCGGCCTCCACCAGGTCCACCCCGGCGGGCTTGGGCAGCACCTGCGCAGCGGGGACGGCCACCCGTTCGGCGTATCCGCCTCCGGCCAGCAGCGCGCACACCTCGTCGCCGACGTTCCAGCCGGTCACGCCCTCGCCCATCGCGGCGATCGTGCCGGAACACTCCAGTCCGGGGATCTCGCTTGCGCCCTTGGGCGGCGGGTAGTTGCCTTGGCGCTGAGCGAGGTCGGCGCGGTTGACCGCGCTGGCCACGACGTCGATGACCACCTCACCGGGGCCGGGATGGGGGTCCGGGTGTTCGGTCCACACCAGAACGTCGGGGTCACCGGGCTCGCGGATTGAAATCCCATGCATGCCCGTGACCGTAGTCAGCTGCGGGCGGCGCGAAAACCGAGAACGCGGGCCGAGTCGGGAAAAACGGGAAAGATTCCCGCTTCTGAACTTCGTCCGGGTTCGCTTGACTGGATCGGACAAACACCCAATCCGCACAAAACGGGGGAGCTCGATGAGTTCGCGAACCATCACACCCAGACGCACGGCCGCTGCTCTGGCCGCCACTTGCGCGGCAGCTCTGGTCGCCATCGCCCCGGCGTCCGCGGCACCGGCCGGTCTCGGCGACCGGATCACCGGCGACGCGGTCAACCGTCACCTGATCGCGTTGCAGCGGATCACCGACAGCAACGGCGGGAACCGCGCGTCCGGGCTTCCCGGGTACGAGGCGAGCGTGGACTACGTCGCGGGCAAGCTGCGCGGTGCCGGTTTCGACGTGACCACCCCGGAGTTCACCTACGACGCCTACTACCTGGACTCCTTCAGCCTCGCGGTCGCCGGTCAGCCGACCGAGGGCGACGCGCTGGAGTACTCCCCGGCCACCCCGCAGGGCGGGATCACGGCCCCGCTGTCGGTCGCCGCGGTCGACGACACCCCGGGCTGCGAGGCCGCGGACTTCCCGGCTGACGTGGCGGGTTCGGTCGTGCTGGTCCAGCGCGGTTCCTGCACCTTCGCCGACAAGCAGCGGGTCGCGGGGGACCTCGGCGCCGCGGGCGCGATCATCTACAACAACGTCGACGGGCCCCTCAACGGCACGCTCGGCGACCCGGCGGACGCGCGCATCCCCACCGCGGGGGTGACCAAGCAGGTCGGCGAGGCCCTGGCCGGACAGGCGGGCGCCGAGGTGAAGCTCGACGTCCAGTCTCGGCTGGAGACCGTCACCACCCGCAACGTCGTCGCGCAGACCCGTTCGGGCCGCACCGACAACGTCGTGATGGCGGGAGCGCACCTCGACAGCGTCGCGGAAGGGCCGGGCATCAACGACAACGGCAGCGGCAGCGCCGGATTGCTGGAGGCCGCGCTGCGCATGGGCGGCAACCCGCAGACCGAGAACGCGGTGCGCTTCGCCTGGTGGGGCGCGGAGGAGTCGGGCCTGATCGGTTCCACGAAGTACGTGCAGAGCCTGACCTTCGAGCAGCAGCTCGACATCGCGCTGTACCTGAACTTCGACATGATCGGTTCGCCGAACGCCGGCTACTTCGCCTACGACGGTGACGACTCCGACGCCGTCGGCTCGGGCCCCGGGCCGCAGGGTTCGGGTCAGATCGAGCAGGACTTCGTGGCCGCGATGGCCGCGCAGGGCGTGGAGCTGGAGGGCACCGACTTCAACGGCCGCTCCGACTACGGCGAGTTCATCGCCAACGGCATCCCCGCGGGCGGGCTGTTCACCGGTGCCGAAGGGGTCAAGACCGAGGCCCAGGCCGCCAAGTGGGGCGGCACCGCGGGTGCGGCGTACGACCCGAACTACCACCAGGCGGCCGACCACCTCGGCAACATCGACCGCCTGGCCCTGGAGCGCAACGCCAAGGGACTGGCCAACGTCGTCGAGGCGTACTCGCACAGCACGGAGGCGGTCAACGGCATGCAGACCCGCGAGGAGCGGGCACGCCTGCGCCAGGCGCAGCTGTCCACCTTCGCCGCGCACGCCGAGGGCCGCGCGATCCCGCACGGCCACAACGCGAGCTGACCGACCGCTGAGCGGGGCGCGGCGACGACCGCGCCCCGCTCAGCGCTTCCAGAAGAAGTGGTGCTCGACGCCGCTGGGGGCGGTGACGCGTTCAAGGTGGTAGCGGTCGGCGAGCTCGTCGGGGCTCCGCCAGAGGCGGATGCCGTCGCCGAGCTCGACCGGGACGACGGCGATGTGCATCTCGTCGATGAGGTCGGCGTCGATGAACTCGCGCAGCGTGGTGATGCCACCGCCGATGCGCACGTCCTTGCCGTCCGCGGCGGCCTTCGCCTTCTCGACGGCCTCCTGCGGAGTCGCGTCGAGGAAGTGGAACGTGGTGTCGGAGAGCGTGAACGAGGGCCGTTCGTGGTGGGTGAGCACGAAGACCGGGGTGTGGAACGGCGGCTCGTCACCCCACCAGCCGTGCCACTCGTGGTCCTGCCAGGGGCCGCGCAGCGGGCCGAACTTGTTGCGCCCCATGATCTCGGCGCCGATGTTGAGGGTGAAGTCGCGCGTGAGGCGGTCCTCGAAGCCCCGGGTGCCTCCGGCGTCCGCGCGGTTCGGCCAGCTGGCGGTGGCGCCGGCCCAGGAGAACATCGCCTCCGGGCTCACGGCCGTGCCGAACGGTCGCTCGAAGCTCTGGTCGTGGCCTGCTCCGATGCCGTCCCGGGAGACGCTCATGCAGTGAACGCGGACGCGCTGCGCCATGGTGGGGTGCCCTTCCTGTGAACGTTCGACTCGTCGAACCTAGGACGCCCCACCGGCGATGTCTTCTCCGATCTTGCGCACATCGGCACGAGCGGGGCGCGACGACGACCGCGCCCCGCTCTCCGGGTCAGGAGATGGTCACCTCTGCCGGGAGCTGCAGCGTGCCGCTGAGCGTCGCGCTGGTCGCGCCGTCGCAGAGCAGGCCGCTCTCGCTGATCGGGAACGAGGAGCGGGAGTTGGCGGTCAGCTGATGGGTCCCGTTGTCCCAGCCGTTGGCCGGGACTGAGGCGTTGTCCACGGTGATCGTGCACGCTCCGCTGATGGTCACCGTCGCGCTGGCCTGGCTGATGTCGACGCTGCCGGTGCTGGTCGCGGTGGCCAGCCACTGGCCGGACGGGGTGACGGTGGTGGCCGCCGACGGGGCGAGCGTGTTGGTGCAGTCGGTGATGGTCGGTGCTGCCGGGGCGCCGGAGGAATCGACGGTTCCGGCGACGGCCGGGTTGCCGCCGACCGGTGCCTGGACGTTGCCGTTGACCACGTTGCACCTGACCTCGACGCCGGTGTTGGCCGTCATGACCAGCTGCGTTCCGCTCACGAGGGTGATGGGTTCGACGGTGTTCTGCGGGTTCCACTGGACGGCCTGGGCGGTGGCCGCCTGGGCCGCGGCGGCGCCGCCGAGGGAGAACGCGGCGATCATCGCCACGGCTGCGATCTTGCGTCGTCCTGTGCGCATCATGACCTCCTGTCGTGGGGCATGCCTCGCAGCTCCGGCGGCACGTCGTTTCGCGTCGCGGAGTGGTGTTCAGCGGTGGTGAATTCGAGGCTGCGCCTGAGGGAAAATGTATAGAAACACGCGTGTTTCTAAATCGCAATGACAGGTGTGATCAACAGTGGTCGCCGCAGTTCCGATTTGTTGGCAGCAGCGGGGTGAAAAGGGTGAGGCGGTGGGCCAATCGGGTGTGGTCGATTGTTTCCCTGCGTAATTCCTCGCGAACGAGATGGCGGAGCGCCCCGATGACGAATTCGATCTTCGTCTTGTTCTCCGGCTGGTTGTGCGCCGCGTTCCACTCGACCAGTGACCTGGTCAGATCGTTCGCGGAGGAACGGACGTAGGCCGATAGCCACGGATGTTCGGTCTCATCGCAGTCACCGAAGTACAGCCGAGCAGCGGCCGGGTTGTCGGCCAACCAGGTGATCAGCGCGGTGACCACCGCGCCGTATCGATCAAGGCAGTTCCGATTCTCCAGGCACGCCTGCTTGCACGCCGCGTGCCACGCTTCCACCGCATCGGCGAACGACTCCGGCGAATTCGAGATCACGTGCTCACCTTCGTTCCCCCCGCAATGTCTACGCGGGCACGTTAGCGGGCCGGTAAGCTCGATTTGAAGATCTTGCTTCCGGCAGACCGATCCATCGACCACGAGAGAGGTAGCAGGCAGGTGGGCGCCAGGGTTCCCCGCGATCAGCGGAAGCTGCCACCCGGGCGGCACGGAATCCCGGCGGATCAGGTGGCCGACGACCAGCGCGGTCGCATCCTCGACGCCGTGGTGACCGCCGTCGGTCGGCGCGGCTACGCGGACGCGACGGTCGAGGACTTCGTCAGCGGGGCCGGAGTCTCGCGCAAGACCTTCTACCAGCACTTCGCCAACAAGCAGGTCGCGTTCCTCACCGCGTTCGACCAGGTCGCCGATCGGCTGGTCACGGCCGTGCACACCGCCTACTCGGCGCACGAGGACTACGTCTCCAGCGCTCGCGAGGCGCTGGAGAGCACGCTGCGCGAGCTCGCGGCGGATCCGGACGCGGCCGCGCTGGGCATCGTCGAGGTCTTCGCCGCCGGTCCCGAGGCGCTGCGCCGCCGCGGCGAGATCATCCGCAACCTCACCGAGGTGATCACCGAGCAGACGCGGAACTTCCCGCAGACCGCTCTGGGAGCGAGCTTCACCGCCGAGACCATCGTCGGGGCGGTCCTCGAAGTCCTCTACAACCGCGTGCAGCGCGGCGAGGCCGAGCAGCTGCCCGAACTGCTGCCGGATCTGCTGTTCTGCGTCGTCGCCCCGTTCATCGGCGAGCAGCGGGCCACCGAGGAGCGCGCCAAGGCGCAGCGCATCGCGACGAGCTAGCTCCGCGGGACGGAGCGCGCTCGCCGCTGCCCGGTCGGTGCGCCGTCAGGCGCCGACGACCTCGGCGCCCGCCTGCTCCCCTGCCAGCAACGCCACCCTGTAGTTCGCCAGCGACTTGTTGAGGCGGTCGCGGGCGAGCTTCGCCTGTTCGTCGTCGACCCCGATTCCGAGGTGCGCGCACACGGCGGCGCCGGTGGGCTTGGGCCGGGCCTTCACGTCTTGCGTCTCATCCACGACCCCCATGCTCGCAGCACGGGGCGGCCCGCGTTCCCCGAGCCCTCCGTCGGGAAGCAGAACCCTCGATGACGAGCGGGTTCAGGCCTGCACCACCACGCCCATCACTTCGAGGAACCGAAGCGCCAGCGGCTTGGCCGGGACGATCTCCTGCGCCTCGAAGCGCGCCACGTCGGACTCGGGTATTCCGGCCGACGCGGCGAGCTTCGCCTGGTCCCAGCCCAGCTCCTGGCGGGTGAGGAGCACCAGGCGGACCAGGTCCTCGGTGTCGTGGGGGTGTTCTTGCTCGGTTCCACTCACGCGCCGACCCTATCGGCGCAAGATCACCGGTCCGTCACCCTGACGCAAGGCTCACAGATCGAGTGCCGGTGCGATCTCGCGCAGCGCGGGCAGCGGGTCCGCGGACGGGTCGTCCCCGAGGACCTGGATGACCACGTGGTCCGCCCCGGCGTCCAGGTGGCGCTGCACGTGCTCGGCGATCGCCTTGGCGTCGCCGATCGCCACCAGGGCCTCGGCGAGCTCGTCGGATCCGCCGACGACGAGATCGGACTCGTCGAAGCCCTGCCGCAGCCAGGAGTTCCGGTAGTTCGGCAGCTGCGAGTACATGTGCAGGTGCTCGTGGGCGCGGCGCAGCCCGACCTCGCGGTCGGTGGTCAGCGCGACCGCCTGCTCGCTGACCACCCACTTGTCGGGTCCGAGCAGCTCGCGCGTGCTCGCCGTCTGCTCCGGGGTGATCAGGTACGGGTGCGCGCCGTCGCCGGCCGTGCCGGACAGCTCGATCATCTTCGGCCCGAGCGCTGCCAGCAGCCGGGCAGGCCGCGCAGCACCGGGCTCGACCTTGTCCGAGAGCTCGTCCATGCGCTTGAGGTAGTTGCGCATGGTCGCCAGCGGCTTGGCGTAGGTCCCGGCGTTGCCCTCGACGAGGGGAGCGTGGCTGACGCCGAGCCCGAGCACGAACCGCCCGGGGTGCAGGGCGGAGAGGGTTCGGGAGCCGGCTTCGGCGGCCGTGGCGTCGCGGGAGTGGATGTTGGCGATGCCGGTGCCGACGACGAGCCGCTCGGTCGCTCCGAGCAGGGCCCCGGCCTGCGTCAAGGACTCCTTGCCGAACGCCTCGCCGTAGAACAGCGAACCGTAACCGAGCCCTTCCATCTCCTTCGCCCGAGAGCGCACGTCCTGGATGCTCCAGGCATCGCTGGTCCACCACACGCCCACGCGGGACTGGAAATCGATCTGAGTCATGCCTCCGACGCTATACCCGCGCGGCCGTTGTCGCGTTTTCGCTGAGAAGTGCCTGAACAATGGGTAATTCGGGCCCGCGCGGCGGACGCAGCCGGAAGACTGGTGCGCATGTTCAAGAAGTTATTGGCGGCGGTCGGCGTCGGCGGCGCCGACGTGGAGACCGAGCTGCACACCCCGGGCGTGCAGCCGGGCGGTCAGGTCCACGGGGTCGTGCGGTTGCGCGGCGGCGAGGTCCCGCAGCAGCTGGACGGTGTGTCGGTCGAGTTCGTGACCCGCGTGGAGCGCGAGGTCCACGACGACGAGGTCGAGTCGGTGCGCGGCTTCGGCCTGCAGCGGGTCGGGGAGGGCGTGACCCTGCAACCGGGTCAGGTCGTGGAGCTGCCGTTCCAGGTGATGGCCCCGATGGAAACCCCGATCACGTTCTACGCCGGCAGGCACCTGCCGGGCGGTGAGGTCGCGATCCGCACCAGGCTGGAGATCAGCGGCGCGGTCGACGCCACCGACACCGATCCGGTCGGAATCGGCGCGCTGCCCGCCCAGCACGTCCTGCTGGAGGCGGTGGAACGCCTCGGCTTCGTCCTGCACCGGGTCGACTGCGAAGCGGGCCACCTGCGCGGAACCCGCCAGACGCTGCCGTTCTACCAGGAGATCGAGTTCCATGGCTCGCCGAACTACCCGCGCCTGAAGCAGCTCGAAGTAACCTTCATCGCGGGGCACGACGG
This sequence comes from Saccharopolyspora karakumensis, assembly GCF_004349225.1. Classification (NCBI taxonomy): domain Bacteria; kingdom Bacillati; phylum Actinomycetota; class Actinomycetes; order Pseudonocardiales; family Pseudonocardiaceae; genus Saccharopolyspora; species Saccharopolyspora karakumensis. Next base: position 106,727 of record NZ_SMLA01000009.1, on the reverse strand, counting down.
CCTCGACGTCGTCGTCGAAGGGGACAAGAAGGCGGGCCTGCTCTCCAGCGGTCGAGACCTCACCAACGTCCTCAACATCGACTACGAGGCGATTCCCCAGGTCGACTGGACGGCCGAGCTGCACAACCACCTCTCCCGCATGGGCAGCGGCTGGCTGTGACGCCGAGCGGCCGCGGTCCGGCGGGCCGCGGCCGCTCCGCGAACCGTGCGATCCCGGACATTTCGGCTGTGGTCCCCGGGAGGTTCACCCGGGGATCACGTTGGTGGAACAAGCTTTCGTCGTTCCGACGAGAGGGAGTGAAAAGCGTGTCGAAGTGGGCCGTTTCGGGTGTGGGGCGTCGCAGCGTGTTCAAGGCAGGTGGGGTCGGAGCGCTGGCGGTGGCGTTGGGCTCGACCGGGCGGCCGACGGCTGCCGGCGCGGGCGAGACCTCGCTGCGGTTCAACGACAGCGGCAAGTTCAAGATCGTCCAGTTCAACGACACCCAGGACGGCCACCGCATCGACCGCCGCACGATCGAACTGGTGGAACGGGTGCTCGACAGCGAGAAGCCCGACCTCGTCGTGCTGGTCGGCGACCTCATCAACGGTGACCCGAACACCGAGCTGGAGGCCAAGCAGGCCCTCAACAACATCGTGCAGCCGATGGAGCGCCGCGGTGTGCCGTGGGCGGCGACGTTCGGCAACCACGACGAGGACTCCACCCCGAAGACCGGTTTCGCGGAGCCGGACATGCTGGAGTTCTTCCGCGGCTACCCGAACAACGTCAACGAGGTCGGTCCCGAGGGCGTCACCGGCACCGGGAACATGAACCTGCTGATCAACGACTCCCGAGGCGCCGCACCGGCCTTCAACGTCTGGCTGCTCGACAGCGGTCGCTACGCGCCCGAGCAGATAGCGGGCCAGGACTTCGAGGGCTACCCGGACTGGGACTGGCTGCGCGGTGATCAGATCAACTGGTACCTCGACACCTCCGCCGCCCTGGAGGAGCGCTTCGGGTTCCGGATTCCCAGCCTGATGTTCCACCACATCTGCCTCTGGGAGCACCGGTTCATGTGGTTCGCCAGCGTGGACGGCCGCACCGAGGCCGATCACGCGCGCGCGGTGGAGAAGCACGGCATCACCGGCGAGCGCAACGAGGACGAGTGCCCGGGACCGTTCAACTCCGGGATGTTCTCGGCGATCCAGCACCGCGGTGACGTCAAGGGCGTGTTCGTCGGGCACGACCACATCAACACCTACCAGGGCGACTACTACGGCGTGCTGCTCGGCTACGGGCCCGGCACCGGTTTCGGCACCTACGGGCTCGGCGGCGAGGGCAACCACCGCCTTCGCGGCGCCCGCGTGTTCAACCTCCACCACACGGGCAAGGACGTCACCGTCGAAACCCACAACGTCTTCGCCGCCGACTACGGCATCGACCTCTCCGACACCGATCAGAGCATGGACCCGTTGCCCATGCCCGAAGGTCGCTGACCCGAGACGCGGTCACCCCGGGGCGGTTCTGGTCCGACCCGTCCACGATCGATGCCGGTTTCGTCCGGTCATTTCGGGCCAGAACCGCCCGCGGGAGACTTCACGGCCGAGCCCTGGTCCAGCGGGAGGTCGCGGACGTGGCGGAGAGGTGAGCTCAGCAGCCACGCCGACGAGAGCAGGACGCCCGCGCCCGTGATCCACAGGGTGGGCCGCATCCCCAGCTGGGTGGCGCTCACCCCGCCCAGCAGCGCCCCGAACGGCGCCGTGGCGCGGAACATGAACCGGATCGTGGCGTTCATCCTGCTCATCAGGTGGTCCGGGCACAGCGCCTGGCGGAAGCTGACCTCCACGATGTTCAACGCGATGAGGCTGAACCCGCTGATCAGGCCGCCGACGGCGAACCACGCGAGGTGCCACCCGGGTCCGGTCAGCGGCACCAGCAGCATCCCGGCTCCGAGGCCGACGATCGCGATCCGCATCAGCAGCGCCTGCCCGACCCGGCGCGCGAGGGCGCCCGTGGTCAGCGCGGCCGCCACGGCTCCGAGCGGGCCGATGCTGGTGAGCGCACCGACCTTCTCGGGCGTCAGTCCGATGTCGACGGTCAGGAACGTGATCGTGATCGCGATGCTCCCGGCCTGGAAGAACACGACGCTGGCCCCGCTGCACGCGATCGCGCGCAGGAGCCGGTGGGTGAAGACGAACCGCAGCCCCTCCTGGATCTCGCTGATCAACCGGCGGTCGGCTCGCGGCTCCCGCCGTGGTTCGCTGCGCTTGATCGAGCGCAGCCACGCGGCCGACCACACGAAGCTCAGGGCGTCGACGACGAGGGCCAGGGGAGCGGTCAGCCACTGGACGAGCAGCCCGCCGGCCGCGGGTCCCGACACCTCGGCGACCGAGATGTTCGCCTGCAGCTTGGAGTTCCCCTCGACCAGGTGCTCCCGCTCCACCAGCCGCGGCAGGTAGGTCTGGTGCGCGACGTCGAAGAACACGGTCAGGATCCCGGTGATCGCCACGGTCGCGTACAGGTGCCCGAGCGTGAGCACCCCGAAGGCCGCCGCGACCGGCAGCGATCCCAGCGCCACCGCCCGTCCCACGTCGGCGATCAGCAGCACGGGACGGTTGCGCCAGCCGTCGCACCACGCGCCCACCGGCAGCCCCAGCGCCAGGAAGGCGGCCGTCTCCAGCACCACCAGCATCGACACCTGGAAGGGCGAGGCGTTCAGCTCCGCGAGCGCCAGCAGCGGCAGCGCGACGAAGCTGATCCTCGTGCCGATCTGGCTGAGCCCGTCCGCCACCCACAGGCGTCGGAAATCGCGATCACCCCACAGCGAATCCCGACGAATCCTCACCCAGACCTCCTCACGATCGCTCCTGGATGCTGCCGGTTCGGGACGCGCCGGGGAACCGCCGAGGGACTAGATCACAAGCCGGAACCTTGTTGTGGAGCGGGTGCTCCACTACTGTGCGGGGCATGCCCCGACCGCGCGTGCACGACCTCGATCAGCTGCTGGACGTCGCCGAACGAATCGTCGTCGACGACGGGCCGGAGAGGCTCACCGTGCGTCGGCTCTCCGCGGCCGGCGGTGTGCCCAACGGCGCGCTCTACCACGCCTTCGGCTCGCTGGCCGCGCTGCGCGGACGGATGTGGCTGCGCGCCGCCACCGAGTTCCTGGACCTGCAGGTGGCGCTCATCGACGAAGCCCTCGGCACGTCACCGGCACTCGAAGGTGCCGTGAACGCGGTGGTCGTCGCCGCCGATGCCCCGGCGGCGCTGGCGGATCGGCGTCCGGCTGCGGCTCGGATGCTGATGACGGTGCGCAGGGAGCAGCTTCTCGGGCCCGAGCTCCCCGAGGAGCTCGCCGACTCGCTGCTCGGTCTCGACCGGAGGCTCGTGACCGAGGTGCTGCGCCGGCTGAGCGCGGCGATGTGGGGACGGCAGGACGGCCCGAGCGTCGAGGTGATCACCACGTGCGTGGTCGACCTGCCGACCGCGCTGCTGCGCCGACCCCTCCGCGAGGTCGACGCGGACGGCGCGGGGCGGATCCCCGCCGACGCGAGGGAGCGCCTGGCGGCAGCCGTGCGTGCGGTCCTCGACCGCGAACCACCGAGCCGGTGACCGACGACCGCGCCGCCGCGAGCGGCTCACCCGGATCTGGAAGACGGACATGACCGACGAACCCGCGTCCTCGCACTTCCCGCCCGATCTTCTCCGCGGCGCGAAGAAGATCTCCGCCCCCACCGGCCTGACCGGTCTGCTCTGGACGGATGTGGCATCGCAGCTGCCCACCCCGGCCCGGGAGCACCTGCGCGCCACGCTCCCGTCCGTCGCGGTGCTGGCGTTCACCGCGACCACCGAGCAGTGCTGGGAGAACTGGCTCTCCGACGAGAAGCTGGACGAGCTGTCCGGCCTCGTGATCGTCTTCGACTCCACCGGTCTGCCCGTGGCGTGGGTGGCCAGCAACGACCGGCAGTTCGGCGGACGCAGGTGCTTCTACGCCAACTCCGCCGGCGTCCACCCGGAGTACCAGGGCGCGGGCCTGTCCAGCACGATCTGGCGGGCGCTGCTGCGCTCGGCGATCGTCGAGGCCGCCCCGCGCAGCCTGCACGCGGTGATGCGCACGGGGAACCCGCTGGTCTACGGCGCGTGGTCAGCGGCCACCGGCAGGACCGACGCCACCTGGCCCGCCCCGGGCCGGGCGATCCCGGACCACGTCCGGCGCATCGCGGCGGACGCCGCCGCCGACCTCGGACAGGCCGACCGGCTGGACAGCAGCACGTTGGTCATCACCGACGCCTACGACGAAGCCGGGTTGTGGACGCAACGCCCCACGTCCGATCGCACGGACATCGACGAGTGGTTCGCCTCGATACTCGGCCCCCGCGACGCCATCGTCCTCGTCGTCAGGTTCAACCCGGCCCGCATCGCCCTCGACGAAGCCCGCCGCAAGATCCGCCGCACCCTCGGCCTCCGCAGCACACCCTCCCGAAGCTCCCGAACCCGAACTTGACTCGAACGACAACGAGAGCAGGGGGACCCGTGATGCCGATCCGCCCTAGCCGTCGGTCCTTCGCCGGGACCTCGGGAGTGTTGGGAGGGCCTCGTAGGTGGCGGTAGCGCTCGGCTGGTCGGTGCCGGCCGATTGCGGGGCTTCACCGGTGAGCCACATCGTTTCCAGGTAGCCGTGGTTGGTCCAGGTCGCGGCGTGGAGCACGAAACAACCCGGGTTCGGCTGGTTCTCGCGACACCAGGCCAGCGCTTCCAGCACATCGCAGCCGGTGAGCACATCGCAGCCGGTGAGCGCGCAGGTCCTGCACGAGAGCCCGCGAAGCTGATCGTGCTCAGCGACTTGCGTCGACCACAGCTCGACCATGAACGAGGTGTGGTCCTCGCTGCTGCACACCCTTCGGTCGTCGAATTCTCGTATCTCCACAGCCACCATGATGCATGGCAACAGCCGCTCTCCGGCTGTCACGACCGCGTTGCAGGCCTAGCGCTCGAGACGTTCTCGAACTCGCTTCCGGAGGGTTTCGTACTCAGCGTCGAGGCGCCCGCTGCCGGGGCGGGGGACGGCTTCCCCGGGGCCGACGAGCTCGTTGGCGGCGAACTGCTCTCGGGTCAGGTCCAATTCGAGTCCGTCGCCGAGACGGTTCCACCAGTGGCAATCGACCCATTCGCCGTCGCGGTGAACATCTCCTCGCATGAGGACACCACCGAAGAGATCGTTGACGACGAGAGCCGTGGTGCCGCATTGGCCTCGCGCCGGGTTGTCGAATCGCCAGTCGGGAACGTCTTCCGGGGCACAAGTGTCAGCACCCCACGAAGCCCGAATCGCACGCTCCACCTCGATCAAAGACCTGAAGATCATGCGACGCAGCATCCCGAAGCCCACCGACAACGCAGGTGCAACTGAGACGAGAAGTGAGACGAGCAGCAACAGGGCCCGGTGGGGGAGATCCCGCCGGGCCCTGTTTGTGCTGGTCAACCGAGCGGAAGCGGCGGGATTCGAACCCGCGGTCGGTCTCCCGACGCTCGCTTTCAAGGCGAGTGCATTCGGCCGCTCTGCCACGCTTCCACGCCGCAGCGTAGCCAACTCCGGGTGGTCGGCCTACAGCCGGTCCGGGGTCATTCGAGGCTGCGGAGGTGGTCGGTGAGGCGGCTGAAGACCGCCGCGAGCGTTTTCTGCTCGTCGGCGTCGAGCAGGTCGATCATGTGGTCGCGGACGCCCTGGACGTGGGACGGGGCGGCTTCGCGCAGCTTGGCCAGGCCCTGCTCGGTGAGGACCGCGAGCACGCCTCGGCCGTCCTGCGGGCACTCCTGGCGGCGGACCAGGCCCTCGCTCTCCATCCTGCGGATCTGGTGGGACATCCGGCTCTTGGAATGCGCGATGCCGTTCGCCAGCTCGCTCATCCGCATCTGCATGTCCGGAGCCTCCGACAGCGAGACGAGGATCTCGTAGTCGGCGATGGACAGGCCGTGCGCGACCTGCAGTTCTCGGTTGAGCCGATGCTCCAGCAGGGCGCTGCCCACGATGTAGGCGCGCCAGGCCGTCATCTCCGTGTCGCCCAGCCAGGGGGTCAGCTGCTCGGTCGCCTCACTCACCCGGTCAGGTTACCGAGCTCTGCGGGGAAGCGTGTCCAGGTCGGAAACCTCCGGTTGAAAGTGGATTGCCTGGCCTCCGCTTTCCGCGACTAGCATCGAGTCCGAACCAGGGGGTCGATGTGTCGGTCGCGGTCGAGGTCAGCGAGCTGGTCAAGCGCTATCCCAAGAGCCGCGCCAACGCGGTCGACGGGCTGTCCTTCCAGGTGCGGGCGGGTGAGGTCTTCGGACTGCTCGGGCCCAACGGTGCGGGCAAGACCACCACCGTCGGCATCCTCACCACGCGGGTCCAGCCGACCAGCGGGCGAGCGGTGGTCGCCGGGGTGGACGTGGCCGCGAACCCGGTGGCCGCGCGCAGGAAGGTCGCCGTCGTGCCGCAGCGGGTGAACCTGGACCGCTCGCTGAACTCACGGCAGAACCTGATCTGGCACGCCACCTACCACGGGGTTCCGCGCGCCGAGCGGCATCGGCTGGCCGACGAGCTGCTCGACCGGATGGGCTTGACCGACAAGGCCAAGGCCCGCGTCGACGACCTCTCCGGCGGTCAGGCGCAGCGGCTGATGATCGCCCGGGCGCTGATCCACGAGCCCGAGGTGCTGTTCCTCGACGAACCCTCCACCGGGCTGGACCCGCAGGCTCGGCTGTTCGTCCACGACCGCATCAACGACCTGCGCGAGCAGGGCGTCACGGTGGTGCTGACCACGCACGACATGGACGAGGCCGAGAAGCTCTCCGACCGCGTCGGCGTCGTCGACCACGGCACGCTGCTGACCCTCGACACGCCGGAGGCCCTGATCCGCTCCCTGCCCGGCAGCGGAACCCTCGACGCCACGGTGCTGCCGGACGGCCACCACCCGGGCAAGATCACCGACGTGCTCGCCGAGGTCCGCGGCGTGCACCGGGTCGAGCGGATCAGCGCCGACGATGCCGCTGAGCTGCGGCTCCGGCTCTACGTCGACGCCGAGCCGGCCGCGCTGCTCGGCCCGATCGCGCAGACCCTGCACGAGCAGCGGATTCCGGTCAGCGACCTGTCGCTGGGCTCGGCGACGTTGGAGGACGTCTTCATCGACCTGACCGGACGGGAGTTGCGATGAGTTCGGTCCGCGCTTTCCTCGCCGTGCTCGGGCGGGACGTCTTCGTCACGGGCCGGGAGCTGCCGAGCTTCCTCGCGCAGGTGCTGGTGCAGCCGGTGGCGCTGCTGTTCATCTTCGGCAAGGTCCTCGGCGAGCTCGGCTACACCCAGCCCGGCTACGCGCAGGTGCTGCTGCCCGGCATGATCGCGCTCAACGCGTTCCTGGTGGCGCTGCAGAACACCTCGTTCCCGCTGGTCCTGGACTTCTCGTACTCGCGGGAGATCGAGGACCGGCTGCTGGCGCCGCTGCCGATCAGCTGGGTGGCGGTGGAGAAGATGCTCTTCGGCGCGCTGCGCGGGCTGTTCGCGGCGGTGCTGATGGTGCCGATGGGCGTGTGGATGCTCGGCCGGATCGACTGGGACCTGGGCGGTCTGCCGTTCGCGCTGCTGTGCATGGTGCTGGGGTCGGCGGCGGGCGCCGCGGTCGGGCTGACGGTGGGTGCGGCGGTGCCGCCGAGGCGCATCAACATCATGTTCGCGGTGATCCTGGCGCCGCTGATGTTCACCGGTGCGACCCAGTTCCCGTGGGCGCAGCTGGAGCACCTCCGCTGGTTCCAGGTGCTGTGCGCGATCAACCCGCTGACCTACGTCAGCGAGGGCATGCGCGGCGCGTTGCTGCCGGGGATCCCGCACATGGCCCCCAGGGTGTGCGTGCTGGCGCTGCTGTTCGCGACGGCTTTGTTCGGCGCACTGGGGATCAAGTTCTTCCTGCGCCGCGCTCTCGACTAGAGCCGTCGCTCGAACGAGGTAAAAGATCCACACCATCAGGTGATCACTGCTCGGTAACGAGGTTCCGGTGGCTCGTCGGAAAGCCTGTTTTAGCTGATCAGAGGCTGAATTCTCCTCGCGGCCGCTGCGCGGGCCGGTGTGGTGGTGCTGGATCGCCCGGATAACTTCCCGTCGGCATGTGATCTCTCCGATCAGCTGACCACCTCCGGGCGTCCCAAGGCGTTTCGGTCCGGAGGACGGCAGCGCCAACGGGCCAGGAGCCGATGATGAGCCTACGTCGCACAGCCGGACGCACCGCACGCGTGGCGCGGTCGCTGACGGCCGCCTCGCTGGGCTTGGCATGCCTCGCGATGACCGGTTGCGCGGCCGAGGGCACCGCGCCGGTGGAACGGCCTCCCTACGCCATGGCCAGGGCCGACCTGGGCATGCAGGCCGACGCCACCACGTTCACCGAATTCCCCACCGCCCCAACCGATCCCGCCCCGGGTGGGCTGACGGAGGGGGTCGTGCTGCGGGTGCAGGGCGACGTGGCCGTGCACCAGTCGCCCGGCGGGCCGGTGATCGCGAAACTGCCCGCCAAGCAGCTGAACAACCCCACGTGGGTGCCGGTCATCGCCGAGCACGGCCGGTGGGCCCAGGTCCTGCTGCCCTCCCGGCCCAACGGCGCCACCGGCTGGGTGCTGGAGGACGACCAGGTCGAACGGGCCCGCACGCCCTACGTCGTCGACGTCGAGATCGACGCGCGGCGGCTGACCGTGCGCCGGGACGGCGCCGTCGTCGGCGAGTGGGTGGTCGGCGTCGGGGCGCCGGATTCGCCGACGCCGCGCGGCCGGACCTACATCATGGCCGCGATCGAGGAAACGGTCACCAAGTTCAGCCCGATCATCCTGCCGCTGGGCACCCACTCCAACACCTTCAGCACGTACGGAGGCGGACCGGGCACGGTCGCGCTGCACGGCTGGCCCGACCCCTCGGTCTTCGGCCAGGCCAGCAGCGACGGCTGCGTCCGCGTTCCCGATGACGCGCTGCGCCTGCTGGCAAAGCTGCCACTGGGCACGCTCGTCCACCTGCGGTGACTTCGCCACGGGTGGAATTCCCCACCAGGAAAAGGAAGAGGAAGCGATCTATGCGCAAGACTGCTTACTTGGCGGGCGCGCTGGCCATGGGCACCGCGAGCATGGTCATCGGCGGCACTCAGGCGTTCGCCGACAGCACCGACAACGACGGCGTCAACGTCGGCAACGACAACAACCTGAGCGTGCTGCCGATCCAGCTGTGCGGCAACAACATCGCCATCCTCGGCGCGGTCGTGCCCGTCGCGTCCCCGCAGAACGTGGTGTGCGCGGCGAACGCTCCGATCGTGGAGGGGCCGAGCGAGCCCCCGGCGGAGGAGCCCACCGAGCCGCCGACCGAAGAGCCCACCGAGCCGTCCGAGCCGCCCGCCGTGCAACCGCCGCACGAGGTCTCGCCCGGCGAGGAATCGCTGCCCGAGGCGCCGGCACCCGTCGCGGTGCAGGGCCACCACGCGGTGACCGGCTGAAATCCACCCGGATGGATGGGCAGGCCACCTGAACGGGTGGACCCCTGTCGCTTTTGTAGCGGCGGGCCCGGCCCGCCACTACATTCCGGTGCTGCGTAGATCGCTACGCGTAAAAAGTGCGGTCGTTTCGGCTCAAACGACCGCATCCGCAGCGGTGGTGGTCGGCGAAGTACTCCCCCTCTCTTCGCCGGCCACCACCGTTGTTCTTCTCCCTCGCGGGAGAGCGGTTCTGAGCCTCAGCCGCCGAAGGACTTGGCGGCGGCCAGGAACGCGTCGTTCTCGTGCGCCTGGCCGATGGTCACCCGGGCGCCTTCGCCGACGAACGCCCGCACCACGACCCGGTTCTCCAGGCAGTGCTCGTTGAACGCGGTGGTGCGCTCGCCGAGCGGCAGCCACACGAAGTTCGCCTGCGTCTCCGGGGCCTCGTAGCCCATCGCGACCAGCTCGCGGTGCACCCGGCCGCGCTCGGCGATCACATCGGCGCAGCGCCTGCGGAGCTCGTCCTGGGCCTGCAGGGACGCGATCGCGGCGGTCTGGGCGAGAGCGTTGACGCTGAAGGGGATCGTGACCTTGCGCAGCGCCTCGGCGACCTTCACCGGAGCGATCGCGTAACCGGCGCGCAGCCCGGCCAGGCCGTAGGCCTTCGAGAAGGTCCGCATCGACACGACGTTGTCGCGAACCCGGGTGATCTCCACGCCGTCCGGCGCTTCCGGGTCGTCGACGAACTCGAAGTACGCCTCGTCGAGCACCACCAGGACGTCGCCGGGCACGCGGTCGAGGAAGGCGTTCAGCTCGGCCTCGCGCAGCAGGGTGCCGGTCGGGTTGTTCGGCGTGCACACGAACATCAGCCGCGTCGCCGGGGTGATCGCCGCCAGCATCGCTTCGAGGTCCAGGGCGTGCTCACCCGTCAGCGACACCTTCACCTGCTTGGCCCCGACGACCTGCGTGATGATCGGGTACGCCTCGAACGACCGCCACGGGAAGATGACCTCGTCCTCGGCGGTGCAGGTCGCCTGCACCAGCTGCTCGCACAGCGCGACGGAGCCGCAGCCGACCGCGATCTGCTCGGGCGCGACGTCGTAGTGCGCGGCCAGCGCCTCGGTCAGCGCGCTCACCCCCATGTCGGGGTAGCGGTGGACCTCGGTCGCGGCCTGGTTGATCGCGGTCACCGCGCTGGGCAGCGGCCCCTCGGAGACCTCGTTGCTGGCCAGCTTGATCGAACCGGGAACGGTCCGGCCCGCCACGTAGGGCGGCAACTGCTCCAGGTCGGCACGGGTGCGCACGCTCATCGACATCTCCTACCTCGATCCGTCAACCAGGACGTTAGTACGACGTCCCCCGCCCCCACACCACCACTGTCCGCTTCCCGCCTCGGTGAAGCGGACAGCCGCACCCCGATCACGATGAGGTGCTCTTCGATCGAGTGTTGGTCCGTATGGATGACCGTGTTGCTCGATGTTTACCTACCTGTGGTTACCTGCCGGACATGATCCAAACCCGTACCGAGACGATCGCGCTCACCGACGGAACGGGCCTGCGGCTGACCGTCGCCGAGCCCGACAACGTGGTGCGCGGGGGCCTCGTCTTCCTCCACGAGGCGCGCGGAATCACGGAGCGGGTGCGCAAGCTCTGCAGCCTCCTGGCCCAGGAGGGCTGGCTCACGGTGGCCCCGCACCTGTACCACCGCGACGGCACCGACGAGCTCGCCGAGGACCAGAGCGAGCAGGAGCAGGTGCGCAAGCTCTCGGGCGAGTCGATCCTCGCCGACTCCGACGCGGCCTTCCTCTGGCTGTCCGACCAGGGCGTTCCGACCGACCGGCAGGGGATCGTGGGCTTCGACATCGGTGGTTCGGCGGCTCTGGTGGTCGCGTCCAACCGCTCGCTCGGCGCTGCGGTGAGCGTCGGCGGCAGCGGCATCCTCGAACCGCTGTCGGCGGAGCTGCCGCCGCTGGTGGACGTCGCCGGCGAGCTGGCGTGCCCGTGGCTGGGTCTCTACGGCGACGACGTCGAGGCCGGTGAGGTCGACAAGCTCCGCGAGATCACCGACGCCGCCGAGGTCGTCACCGACGTCGTCCGCTACCCGGGCGCGGGTCACCGCTTCGACCTCGACGCGGACGCCGCCGCTGAGGCGCTGCGCCGCGCGCGCAACTGGTTCGACCTGCACCTTCGCTGAGCAGGGCACGCCGGGGTGATGTTCGCCCTGGCAGGGAGTGCCTCCGGTGGGTTAGGAAGTAGCCCATGACGACCGCACCGGAGCTGTTGTGGGAACCGAGTCCGGAACGAGTGGCCGCCAGCCGGATGGCCGCCTTCCGCGCTTGGCTGCGCGAGGAGCGCGGACTCGACGTGTCGGACTACCGCGCCCTGTGGGAGTGGTCGGTGGCCGACCTGCCCGGCTTCTGGTCGGCGATCGCGGAGTTCTTCGACGTCACCTTCCACGAGCGCGCCGACGAGGTGCTGGCCGAGGAGGTCATGCCCGGCGCCCGCTGGTTCCCGGGTGCGACGCTGAACTACGCCGAGCACGCGCTGCGCGACGGCGAGGGCAAGGGCGATGAGGACCTCGCGGTGGTCTTCGTGCGCGAGGACGGCCGCAGCGAGGAGATCAGCTACGGCGAGCTGCGCAACCGGGTCTCCGCGGCCCGCTCCGCGCTCGCCGAGCTGGGCGTCGGTGCGGGCGATCGGGTCGCCGCCCTGGCCCCGAACAGCCCGGAGACGCTGGTGGCGTTCCTGGCCAGCGCGAGCCTGGGCGCGACCTGGTCGTCGTGCTCGCCGGACTTCGGCGCCCGTGCCGTGGCCGATCGCTTCGTGCAGATCGAGCCGAAGGTCCTCATCGCCGTCGACGGCTACTGCTACGGCGGTCGCCGCTTCGACGTCCGCGAGACCGTCGACCAGCTGCGCTCGGAGATGCCCGGCCTGGCCACGACCGTCCTGATCGACTACCTCGGCGAGGAGCACCGGCTGCCGGGCGCGCTGGACTGGTCGGAGCTGCTCGCTGACCACCGGGGCGCGGCGCTGGAGTTCACGCCGGTGCCGTTCGACCACCCGCTGTGGATCTTGTACTCGTCGGGCACGACGGGGCTGCCGAAGGGCATCGTGCACGGGCACGGCGGCATGGTGCTGGAGCACCTCAAGGCCATCGGCCTGCACTGCGACCTGGGCCCGGGGGACCGGTTCTTCTGGTTCACCACCACCGGCTGGATGATGTGGAACTTCCTGATCGGCGGCCTGCTGACCGGGACCACGCTGGTGCTCTTCGACGGCAGCCCTGGCTACCCGTCGCTGTCGGCGCTGTGGGAGCTGGCGGCCCGGTACCGGGTGAACTTCTTCGGCACGTCGGCCCCGTACATCCAGAGCTGCCTCAAGCGCGAGCTGCGCCCCGAGGACGACTTCGACCTCTCGGCGCTGCGCGCGGTCGGCTCGACCGGTGCTCCGCTGACCACCGACGGGTTCCGCTGGGTGGCCGACGCCGTGGGCGCGGACGTGCAGATCGCCAGCGTGTCCGGCGGCACGGACCTGTGCACGGCGTTCGTCGGCGCGAGCCCGGACGTCCCGGTGTGGCTGGGCGAGATCTCCTGCCCGCTGCTGGGCGCTGCGGCGGCCTCCTACGACGAGTTCGGCGAGGAGCTGCACGAGGAGGTCGGCGAGCTGGTGCTGACCAAGCCGATGCCGACGATGCCGGTGTTCTTCTGGGACGACCCGGACGGGAGCCGGCTGCGCGAGTCCTACTTCGACACGTTCCCGGGCGTGTGGCGGCACGGCGACTGGGTCCGGATGACCGACCGGGGTTCGCTGGTGATCTACGGCCGGAGTGATTCGACTCTCAACCGCGGCGGCATCCGGATGGGCACCGCCGAGTTCTACCGCGTGGTGGAGGGCTTCGAGCAGATCGCCGACTCCCTGGTGATCGACACCTCCGGCGCGGGCGAAACCGACGGCGAACTCCTGTGCTTCCTGGTCCTGGCCGAGGGAGTGGAGCTCGCGGACGTCCTCGGCGAGCTGAAGGCCGCGCTGCGCACCGAGCTCTCGCCGCGCCACGTGCCGAACCGCTTCATCGTCGTCGACGAGGTCCCGCGCACCTTGAACGGCAAGAAGCTGGAGGTTCCGGTGAAGAAGATCCTCGCCGGCACCCCGCCGGAGCGGGCCGTGAGCCGCGACGCCCTCCAGAACCCGGCGTCCCTGGATCCGTTTGTGCAGCTCAGCAAGACTGCGAGGGAGTGAACGGCGGATTAAGGGCCCCCCTGTTCGAGGGCGCTGAGGGGGTGTGTAAAGTATTCTCCGGTGGCCGCGAAGGACGCCGGGAGGCTTCGCCTAGTCTGGTCTATGGCGCCGCACTGCTAATGCGGTTGGGGGTTACGCCCCCTCCCGGGTTCAAATCCCGGAGCCTCCGCAAGGGCCCTACCCTAGGGTGGGACCTGACAATTGAACAAGCGCCCGTAGCTCAACGGATAGAGCATCTGACTACGGATCAGAAGGTTTGGGGTTCGAATCCCTACGGGCGCACGTCTGGTCGAGACAGCAGAAACCCCCAGTTACCTGGGGGTTTCTTGCTTTTACGCCTCGCTCTCATCGTCGCCGCTGGCGTCGTCGGGAAGTCGGTTCGCCAATTTATCGCCAATTTTGGGATCGGCCGTCTTGACCACCAGCGACAGCGCCTCGGCACCAGCCCGGGAGACCTGCCCCCGGCCCATGTAGTTGTTGAGGGTCATCGACGGGTGGGAGTGGCCCAGCACGTCGGCCACCTGGCGAGCGGTAAGTCCCGCGTCATCGAGCAGGGTGGCGACCGTCTTGCGGAAGGTGTGGAAGGTCACCCACTCGAAGCCCGCCCGCTTCCGGAACGGCACCCACACGCGGTTCGTGAGGTTCGAGGCGTTGAGGTAGCCGCCCTGAGTGTTGGTGAAGATCGGCTTGTCCGGGTCTACATCGCCGATCGCGGCGTAGCGCTCCTGCAGCATCCGCACGCACCAGTCGGGGAGAGGGATCTCGCGGTCCGCTGCCTCCGACTTGCCCTTGTTGCGGATCGTGCCCCGGCCGCGAGCGCTGATGATGTTGCCGGTCATCGTCAGCACCTGGTTTTCCGGATCGAAGTCCGACCAGTGCGCCCCGAGAGCTTCCCCGCGGCGTTCGCCGGTCGCCACGAACAGCCGCACCAGGCCCGGCAGGTCCCAGCGGAGGGCTTCCTCATCGGCGTCGAGCTTGGCCAGGAGGTCGAGCAGCTCCTCAGCGGTGAGCGCTCGGGCCTTCCTCCGCTTGGTCTTGGCCTTGCGCTCGGTCAGCGGAGCGATCTCGCGCACCGGGTTCCTATCCACCGCTCCAGCCTGGACGGCGTAGGTCATGACGTTGCCGATCACTGCGCGGACGTGCCGAGCCAAGCTCAGACTGTTGGCCTTCAGTACGGACTGGCACAGGGCGTTGATGACCGGCGGCCGGATCTCGAAAAGCCGGATGTTGCCGAGTGCCGGGGGTGAGGGGGACAGGCGCATCGGCTGCGGTTCGGTCGTGGCTGCTCTGTCCTCACCCCATCGACCTCCACAAGGGCTATCAGCCCGCGTCAAAGGGGGCAAGCTTGGGTGCCGGCATCTCCCGCTGACATCGGCGGTTGCCCCCTTTGACACGAGCTGATGAGGGCTTCGCCAGGTCGACGGGGTGAGGACAGAGGCCCTCCCATGTGGGTGAAGGGAAGCAGCGCTTACCTCATCACGACACTTAGATGTTGTGTTCGGTGACATTGTTGACAGCGGTCAGGTCGTGACAAAGGGGGGTGTTCCGCGCGTCTGAGATGACGGTGCTGTCATCTGGGTCGAGGGTCTCGTCGCAGGTCGACCATCAGGCCCCGTAGGTGGTCGCTCCCGATGATCCGTCTCCGTCGTTGGCGCGCCCCGTCAGATTCCGTTTGTCAACGTCCATGCCCGGCGGCCCATACGCAGTGCAAGCATGTCCGCCGGGCGCAACCTGTGCACGTGCCATTCGTCAACACCGAGAAGCCCGGCGACCATGCCCAGTGCAAAGCATGTCCGCCGGGCTCCGGGCGGCGCCCCGGAGAGTGGTTGCTGGATGCGCAGGCAACGATCCTCGGATCCAGCGAAGGGCGCCTCGTCGTGATCCCTTTCGGAAAATCGGGCACAGGTTTTACGCCGCGCCCCGCATATCAGTCCTCGCCGTGCTGGCCGGAGGTGGCCGTGGAGTCGCCAGCCTCGCCCCCGTCGGAGCTGGGGTTGCAAACCTGGTCGCTGTTCGGCGAGACCACCGGAATGTTGATCAGGCAGCTCAGGGCGTTCGCGGACTCGCCGCCGTCTCCTCCGTTGCCAGCGTGACCGCTCTCGCTCTCAATCCCAAATTCCTGCTCCACCGAGTCGGGACCGCCACCGGCGAAGGCCGGCGAACCGAGGGCCGTAATGGCTGCCGCGGTGGCAGCGATCCCCAAAATCCGAGCGTAAGTGCGCATGCAATTCTCCATCTTTCGTCTCAACTTCAATAGCCGACTTATGAACGGTGCGTGGGGTCCCCCCGTGCCTCCCGTTGTTGATCGGCAGCGCAGACGTTAACGGTCCCGGGTGGCCCAAGATAGGACCATCACACCAACGGGAAAAATCAGCATACTTACGGGTGGGATGATTAAAGATGGCTCTTTATCGGTGTCGGCAGAAGTGAAAGTGTCTCGATGGCGACATTATTTCATGAAATATGTTCGTGCAATTCAGGGCGTCGCAGTCTTGCTGCGTCGTCGACCGCAGTCGGTTTTCGTGAATGGTCGCGAAATGATCTCGTTGTTGTGTTCGGTGAGGTTGTTGAGAGCGGTCAGGTCGTGACGAAGGGCGGGTCTTCCCAGCAGGGTGTGTAGCGCGACCCATGCACCCGTTGCAGCGGAGGAAGACCCGCACCATGCACCGTAACGCGCCTCTGACACCGGAGGGTCGCCGTCGCCTGATGCGTGTGACCGCCCAGAAGCGGCCGCTCGCGCATGTACGTGACCTCGACCGGCAACACGAATCGGCAGGTCTGCACCGCTGGAACATCCACTACAACTACCACCGAGCACATACCGCGATCGGAGACCAGCCACCAGCCTCAGCCACCCCGCACCGCGTCACCAACCTCCAGATGCAGAACACTTAGATCATGACTTTGGCTGCTTCGGCCGCGTCCAAGTCGGGAGTAGCGGCCTCGATGCGCCACTGCAACTGTTGGACGATGCCTGAGTAGTTGTCTGTCCACACCAGCTCCGCCCCTACCGGCGGTAACATGTCCATGTCGACGACAACGCTCGGACCGCTGTTGTTGTGAACCACTTCAGCCTTCACCACTTCCTCCACATGTAGCGAAATTGCACAAAGGGTCGTCTCGCCTACTGTCCCTCACAGTCGGGCGGGGCGCCGTAACGACGCTGTGCGCTGCGGCGATACCGGATCGGCGCGGTACGCGCCCCAGGTCGAGCAGGAGGGCTCGTATGGAGATGAAAGACGCGGAGCGGCTGCAGGCAGAATGGCGAGCCAAGGGGAGCAGACCTTGCGATCACCCTCATACTGAGGTGGAGACGATCGATCGCCGAAAGACGGCGACATGGCGTGCACAGCATGTGGCGCAACCTGGTGGCGAGGCTAACTTCCTCGCCAATCTATCGCCAAGAATCGACCGCGAACGACCGCAAACGACGGGTCACACAGGGATCGCTGAACGTTCCGCCGCCGCAGCGTACGAAGCATGTTCGCAAGCGATGAGAACCATCGACGAAGACGGAGACGCCATCAGAAGGTTTGGGGTTCGAATCCCTACGGGCGCACGTCTGGTCGAGACAGCAGAAACCCCCTCTCGCAGGGGGTTTCTTGCTGTCCTGGGGCGTGTGGTCAGAACGGCGGTCGGGTGGTGGCGATTTCGTACGCCGTGACGTTCACCTCTCACCTCTCGCATCTCGACGCCGGTGTCGGGGGCGTGGGCTCGTTCGCGCCAGGCTTCGATCGCGTCCCAGGACTCCCAGCGCTCGTAGTTGTTCACCCGGCCCGGGGTCACCGGGTCGGCCGTGATCGCGACGTCGAGGCATCCGGGGGCCTTGCGGGCGCGCTCGACGAGGTCGCGGTGCGCTTCGACGAACGCGTCCCGCTCGTCCTCGTCGACGGTCAGGTGACCGGCGATGATCCACATCTGTGCTCCGGGGGTTGAACCGAACAGGTTCTTGGAGTGACCGATCCGCGGCCCGGAAATCATCGGTCGCCGTCTTCCCGAGGGGTCAGGAAGCGTCCCGCGCGCGTTGGAGGATGCGCAGGGCGCCGATCTCGGCGACGTTCTTGGTGAGCTCGACGTTGACCCAGCCGGCCACGTCGCCGAGGGTCATGCCTGCGCCCCAGGGGAGTTGGGCGGTCAGGTCCGTGGAGTCGAGATCCGAGTCGGTCATGCCGCCCAGCCGTTCCCGCCACCGATCGTGCAGGTCGCGCAGCCACTGCACCGCGTCGCGGGCGTTGCCGGGCCAGTGCTTCGCGGCGCGCATCGCCTGAGCGTCCCCGTCGAGGCATTCCAGCAGGGTCGACCACCAGTACCCGATGTGCCAGGTGATCCAGCCGATCGTGACCGCAGGAACGGGATCCGGCTCCGTCTCGGCGAAATCGGCGATCCAGTCGCCTCTCTCGTCGGGCCGGACCGTCCAGTGGTGATCGGCGGGCGTCCACAGGCACTGCGCATCGCTGAGGCCCTCGGCGTGGTGCTCGAACAACGCCCACGTGATGTCGAGCTGTCGGAGCAGCAGTTCAACCCTGGGGACCGGCATGCCCGGATGCTCCCACCACCACCGGATCGCCGCGATCGAATCACCGGTCGGTGTGGAAGGACTCCGCGATGGTCGCGGTGATCGCGTCGACCGTCGGGGATCGCCACCTCCGCTCGTCGAGCACGAACGCCAGCGGGGCGTCGGGACGCGCGTGGGGAAGGGCTCGCAGGCGGTGGTTCCGGAGCGCGTCCGCGCACGCCACCTGCGGCAGGACCGAGAGGCCGAGACCGGCTTCGGCGCACGAGCGAGCGGCTTCAATGCTGCCGAATCGGGTGATCTGCGGCCGGATCGGGCTGTGCCGTTCGAGTTCGCGCACGAACTCGTCGCTGTAGCCGCACCCCTCTTCGAGCAGGAAGTAGGAGTGCTCGGCCAGCGTCGGCCAGGTCATCTCATCGCGGGTGCTCGGGTGTTCGGGGGCGGCGACCAGCTCGATCGGCTCGGTCCCGACGGGCAGCAGGCTGAGCGGTCGCGGAGCCGCCGCGCGGTCGAGGATCAGCCCGAGCCCGAAGCGTCCTTCCAGCACGCCCTGGAACGTCTCGCGGGTTCCGGAGGGGATCAGGTGGACCGTGACCCCGGGATGCTGCCGCCGCAGCGCCGCGACGGCTTTCGGAAGGCGGTAGGCGCAGACCGACTCGGGCGCGCCCACGACGACCTCGCCGGCGGGCTCCGCGGACGCGGTGTTCTCGATGAGCCGGTGCTCGGCATCGAGGACGGTGCGGGCGTGGTCCACGGCGCGCTGACCGGCGTCGGTGAGCCGGGCGCCGTCGGGAAGGCGATCGAGCAGTCGGGCGCCGAGGGCCTTCTCCAGCGCTTTGATCCTGCTGGTCACCGTCGACTGGACCAGGTTCAGCTCCGCCGCGGCGGCCGTGAAGCTCTCGTGACGGGTCACGGCGAGGAACGTGCGCAGCAGGTCGGTGTCCACACGCTCAGGCTATCGCCTCGCTCGATCGTGGCGATCGAAATCCATCGTTTGAACGAATGAGGAAGCTGGTGGACAGTGGACCCATGGCTGACATTCACCGCTACGCCGCGTTCACCTCGACCCCCACCGGCGGCAATCCCGCCGGCGTGGTGCTGGACGCGAGGGGCCTGGACGAGACCCGGATGCAGCAGATCGCCGCCGAAGTCGGCTACTCCGAGACGGCCTTCGCCTTCCCCACCGGGCCGCGGCGCTTCGACCTGCGCTTCTTCAGCCCGCTCGCCGAGGTCGCCTTCTGCGGGCACGCCACCGTCGCCACCGCGGTCGCGCTCGCGGAGCGCACCACGACCGGCGACCTCCACTTCGACACCCCGGCGGGGGAGATCGCGATCAGCACCGGCACCGACTCCTCCGGCGCCGTCCGAGCGAGCCTGCGCAGCGTCGCCACGACGAGCCGCGCCGCCACCGACGTCGAGGTCCGCGAGGCTCTGAAAGCGCTGCGGTGGAACGACGACGACCTCGACAGCGCCTTCCCGCCGCACGTCGCCTTCGGCGGCAACGAGCACCTGGTCCTCGCCGTGCGAACCCGGGAACGCCTGGCCGACCTGGACTACGACTTCGAGGCGCTCAAAACCCTGATGCTGGAGCGGAATTGGACCACCCTCCAGCTGGTGTGGCGGCAGGACGACGAGGTCTTCCACTCCCGCAACCCCTTCCCGGTCGGCGGCGTGGTGGAGGACCCGGCCACCGGTGCCGCGGCCGCCGCCCTCGGCGGCTACCTGCGCGCCCTCGGCCACGTGACCGAACCCCGCCGCTTCACCGTGATCCAGGGCGAGGACATGGGACGCCCGAGCCGCATCACCGTCGACGTCAGCCCCGACGACCCCAGCGCGACCGTGACCGGCGGAGCGGTCCCGATCCCGCTGAGCTGAGCCTGGCGCCACAGCCGTCGCGCCGGTGCGGTCAGTTGTCGTCGCCGTCCTCCTGCTGCTCACCGCCATCTTCCTGCTGCTGGTCGCCGTCCTGCTGCTCCTGCTGGTCCTCCTGCTGCGGGGGCTGGGCGAAGTCGCAGCCGGCGGTCGCGCCGAGCGCGAAGACGGCGCCGGCGACGGCGGTGACGATCCGGATTTTCGAGTTGCGCATAACTGGACGATACGGGCGACCGCGACGATTCGGCACGCCACGCCCAGAACCGAGGCCACAGCGGAGCCGGCCGCCATGGCCGAAACCCGCCAGCGATCGGCTCCGCGGCGCCGCACGGCGGTGGTCACGGAGCTGAACCTGGAGGAGCAGTCTGCGTGATCACCGGCGGCAGCAAAAGCACGGTCTCTCCCGGCCCCGTGCGCACCCCATGCGGACGGACCCGGGCCGTTCGCGGACGTGTTCGCCGATCAGGCGAGCACCACGCGGGCCGACGTGATGGACCGGCTGCTGCCCGAGATGATGTCGATCTCCAGCGGCCGGGTCGCCGATCGGAGGAGATCGCCGACCTACCGTTCAGCTGTTTCTGCCGGTCTTCCCGCTGCGCGCGGACAGCGCGGTCTCGTCAGGTGAGTCTTGCAGCGATTTGTCGCACTGCCGTTCGGCTCAAGATCACTCAAACAGGGGCGATCACGCACAGTGATAGAGCATGCCGCGAAACGAGCTCGTCCGCACGAACGACTGGTTCCCATGCACCCGCTGCAGCAATGAGATCGGCTCCCCAAGAGCTTCCAAGGGCCGATCCACTTAAGGAGAGCGGTGGCAGCACCGCGGGCAATCCTTGGCAAGCTCTTGAAGAGCCGATATCAGTACTGTAACCGCTCTCGGGCCCTCCGGTCGAGTCCCTTTCGCGCTCCACGCCTCACCGCCCAATTGGGCTAAAAGCGCTGCCTCATCGTCGGATCTCAGCGTGCGCACGTCGCTCGAGCGGGGGTGTTCGCGAGTCGGGGGATGCGGGTGGCGAGGAGGGCTGCTGTCAGGCACAAGGCGCCGGTGGCGGGCCAGAGGAGGGCGTAGGTGCCGGTGAGGTCTCGGGTGAGGCCGCCGAGGAACGCCAGGGTTCCGGCGCCGAGCTGGTGGGCGACGCTGATCCAGCCGAAGGCGATCGGGCCGTCGGTGCCGTAGAGCTCCCGGCACAGGGCGATGGTCGGCGGGACCGTGGCCACGTCGAGCAGGCCGAACACCACCACGAACGCGAGCATCCCCGGCTGCACGGACGGCCCGAACACGCCGGGCAGCAGCATCAGCGAGACGCCGCGCAGCGCGTAGTAGGCGGTCAGCAGCAGGCGTGGGTTCAGGCGGTCGGTGAGCCAGCCGGAGCCGACCGTGCCCAGCACGTTGACCACGCCGATGACCGCCAGCAGCGAGGACGCGACGCCGGTCGGCATCCCGTGGTCGTGGGCGGCCGGGGTGAAGTGGGTCCACATGATGCCGTTCGTCGATGCTCCGCAGACCGCGAAAGTGGTAGCGAGCAGCCAGAAGGCGCCGCTGCGCAGCGGGAGGGCGCGCACCGCGCGGGTCACCGACGCGGGCGCGGACGGCGGTTCCGGGTGCGTCGCGCCGTAGGGGAGCAGGCCGACGTCGGCGGGACGGTCCCGCAGCACCGCCCAGGCGAGCGGGGTGACCAGCAGGGCGACCCCGACCAGCGCGCCGGTGGCCGCGTGCCAGTCGAAGTCGACCAGCAGCGAGAACACCGGCAGCAGCGCGAACTGGCCGAACACCGTGGCGGCGGTGAGCACACCCGTCACCAGTCCGCGCCGGGCGGCGAACCAGCGGTCCGCCACCAGCGCGGCGAACGTCGTGGCCAGCGCGCCGCAGCCGGTGCCGACGAGCACGCCCCAGCCCAGCACGAATTGCCACGGCGCGGTCATCGCGGTCGTCAGGCCCGCGCCGGAGGCGATCAGCAGCAGGGCGGCGGCGACCGTCCGGCGCATGCCGAAGCGGTCCATCGCGGCGGCTCCGAACGGCGCGGTCAACCCGTACAGCACGAGGTTCACCGAGGCGGCCGCGCTGATCGTGCCGTGCGGCCAGCCGAACTCGTGGTGCAGCGGGGTCACCAGCAGTCCGGCGGTCGTGGCGCAGGCGCCGGCTCCGATGATCACCAGGGCGGTCACCGCGGCGACCCACCAGGCTCGATGAAGGGACATGCCCTCACCCTGCGATCCGGTCGGGCTCGCGACGAGTGGCCTGATGGCCAACATGTGAAAGGATCGGGCCATGTCCACTCGGGTGGCGGTGCTGGTCCGCGACGGCGTGATGCCGATGGAGCTGGGCTTGGTCCACCAGCTGTTCGGCAGCGCCCGCTCGTCCTCCGGCGAACCGCTGTACGAGGTCGTGACCTGCGCGGTCGTGCCGGGAGTGATCCGCACCGATGCGGACTTCCCGATCCACGTCGAGCGCGGAGCGGACGCGCTCGACTGCGCGGACACCGTCGTCCTGCCCGCCAGCCACGAGCCGGACGAGACCGAGACGGAGGGGTGGTTGCCGTCCGCCCTGGCCGCCGCGCTCGCGCGGATCCCCGACGGCGCGCGGATCGCGTCGATCTGCACGGGTTCGTTCGTGCTGGCCGCGGCCGGGCTGCTCGACGGCAGGCGGGCGACCACGCACTGGAAGTCCTGCGATCACTTCCGCCGGCTGTTCCCGCAGGTCGAGCTGGTGCCGGACGTGCTCTACACCGACGACGGCAACGTGCTGACCTCGGCGGGGGAGGCGTCCGGCATCGACCTGTGCCTGCACCTGATCCGCCGCGACCACGGGGCGGCGGTGGCCAACGAGGTCGCGCGCACCACCGTCGTTCCGCCGCATCGGGAGGGCGGCCAGGCGCAGTACATCCGCCGGCCCGTTCCGGAGCCGCGGATCTCGACGACCTCGCGGGCGCGCGCGTGGGCTCTCGAGCACCTCGACCGGCCGCTCACGCTGCGTGAACTCGCCGCGCAGGACTCGCTGAGCGTGCGCACCTTCACCCGGCGATTCCGCGAGGAAGTCGGCATTTCTCCGGTGCAGTGGATTACCAGGCAGCGCATCGAACGCGCGCGACAACTGTTGGAGGAAACCGACCATCCGGTCGAGAAAATCGCAAGCGATTCAGGATTTGGAACCGCTGCATCGTTGCGCCAGAACCTGCAAGGTGAACTGGGTGTTTCCCCGAGCGCCTACCGCGCGACATTTCGCGGCGTGCCCAGGTCCGATCCGTAGGTGAGGCCCCGCCGGGTGTGGCCGGCGGGGCCTCGGTCCGCGAGCGGGTCAGCCGATGATGCCTGCGTTGATGATGGAGGTGTCGTTGTCGTTCACGGTGGTGTCCCAGTCCCACCAGTTGCAGGAGTAGTGGACGCACTTCCCGTGGCCACCTCCGCGCGCCTCCATGTCGCCTGCGGAGGCAAGGCCTGCTCCGGCGAAAGCGAGCGGCAGGATGAACGCACCGACGACAATGGGACGAAGCAGCGAACGCATAATTGCCTTCCTTCCAATTCGGCTTGCCCGGTGGTATTTCTGGATCAGGCTGACCCGGAATCGGGCAAAACAAGGTGTACCTGCTGGACCCCCCGGTTGCAGATGCTCCGACGGGGTCTTCACCGAAAAGTGTTCCGCCTCGTGAATCATTGCCCGGCGCAGCTGAATTCATCCGGCGAACGGGTGGCTTCCGCGCGCTTGTCACCTTGAGTGTTGAAAGCGAATCCAAAAGGGTGGTTTGCGGTGACGCGGTGCTGAGGCCGCCGCCAGGTCGCCTCGCACCAGACGTAAAAGGCTTCCCCTGACGGTGGCGTTCAGGATTGGGCGACGTCGACCGCGGATCCGCCGGTGATCCGCAGCAGCTCGACGAAGTTCGTCGGGAACATCGCGTGCTTGCTGCCGGCCCCCGCCCAGACCGTCGGATGCGCGGCCAGCACGCGGCCCGACGCCGCCGACCGGCTGACCGGTCGCCTCCGCGACGAACTCCGGACTGGCCCGCCGGATCTCGCGGACCCCGAGCGACCGCTCCAGGCCTCGCGTGTCGACCCCGTGCGCGCCGCTGGGGATCACCAGCAGGGGGTGGCCGTCCGCGGTGAACACGAGGCTGTTGGCGATCGCGCCGACCTCGCAGCCCAGCTGCTCGGCGGCCGCCGCGGCCGTGGGCACCTCGGTGTCGAACTCGACGACCTCGCCCTCGGCGCCGAGGGCGCGCAGCCGTTCGGTGAACGCGTCCGTCATGTTGCTCATGCCGCCGCGCAGACTATTGATCTGCGCGGCACGGCGGCCAGCGGGTTTCACCGCAGCAGCAGCGGCAGCCTGCGGACGCCGGTCATGTTCGGGCTGGGCAGGAACTCCGGTGCGTCGTCGGGATCGGTGCGCAGCTCCGGGAAGCGGTCCAGCAGCAGGTTCAGCGCGACCTTGCCCTCCAGGCGGGCCAGCGGAGCGCCCAGGCAGAAGTGGATGCCGCGACCGAAACCGAGCTGCGGGTTCGGATCGCGCGTCACGTCGAAGACGTTCGGGTCGGCGAACTGCCGGGGATCGCGGTTGGCCGCGGCGATCCACAGCAGCAGCATCTGGTCCGCCGGGATGCGCACCCCGCCGAGCTCGGTCTCCTCGTTGGTCACCCGCGACACCGCCGCGAACGGGCTGAGGAACCGCAGCGACTCCTCGATCGCCGCCGGAACCATCGACCGGTCGGCCCGCACCATCGCGAACTGGTCCGGGTGCGCGTCCAGGCACAGCAGCGTGTTCCCCAGCAGCATCGTGGTGGTGATGTGCCCGGCCACCAGCAGCACCATGCCGAAGTTGGTGATCTCGGCGTCGGTGAGCCGGACACCGTCCACCTCGGCCTCGACCAGCTTGCTCAGCAGGTCCGCGCGGGGCTCGGCGCGGCGTTCGCGGACGTGCTCGGTCAGGTAGTTGGCGAGCTCGCCAACCTGCTCCATGGCCGAGGCGAAGTACGCCTCGTCCTCGGGAGAGCGGTCCCCGGTGATCGAGACCTTGTTGGTGGAGTTGAACATCCCGTCGACCCACCGCTTGAACTTGTCGCGGTCGCTCGCGGGAACCCCGAGCAGTTCGGCGATGACGATCACCGGCAGCGGGTAGGCCAGGTCGGCCACCAGCTCCGCTCGGTCCTCCATCTGATCCATCAGCTCGACGGTGATCTCGGCGATCCTCGGCTCCAGGTCGGCCACGACCTTCGGGGTGAAGGCGTGGCTGACCAGTTTCCGGAGCTTCTGGTGGTCGGGCGGGTCCAGCTGGGTCAGGTTGCCCTCGGAGAACCCGCTCGCCTCCGGGACCAGTCGCTGGGTGTTGGAGGAGAAGGTCGCCGGGTCGCTGAGCGCCCGCAGGATCTCCGGGTACCCGTGGACCTCCCACATCCCGGTCGCTTCCTCGTAGCCGACCTCGCGGTCCGGCCGTTGGCCGCGGAGCCAGAACTGCGCGGCGTTGATCCCCCAGGTGTCGGCCAGTGCGGTCATGTCATGCCCCCGATCGCGGCCGGTCAGCCGCGTTGTTGTGGTGTGTAGATCCACTCCCGGAACCGCGCGTTGAGCTCGTCGAAGAGGTTCCCGATCTCGTCGGCGACGGCCGCCAGCGATTCCGGGTCGGGGTCGCCCGCCGGCTCGAACGCGTGCCGGATGGTGTGTTCCAGCGCCCGCGCCTTGGCCTCGTGGTCGAGGGCGGCGAACTCCGGGTTGATGTTGTCGGTGAGGTGGAAGCCGGTCGCGGTGGCGACGACGGCCATGTAGACGTCCGGCACGTCGTCGCGCAGCAACCGGTGCTTGAAGATCAGCTCGCGGTAGCGGTCGCCGAACCGCTGGGCCTGCCCCTGGTGCGCGGACTGCTTGATGCTGCCCAGCAGTTCGGTGTCGCCGGTGACGAGTGCTTTCATCAGCGGATCGCGCATGGCGGCCAGGAAGCTGCGGGCGAAGAATCGGTGCGGCAGGACCTCGGCCGGATCGGCCCGGAACGCCTCCACCAGGCCGTTGAGCACGCCGATCGACTCGCGCATGATCAGCGCCTCGAACAGCTGCTCCTTGGTGCGCCAGTGCAGGTAGACGGTGCCCTTGCCGATTCCGGCGCGGCGGGCGACGTCGTCGATGGTGACCTTGCGGTAGCCCAACCTGACCATGAGCTCGGCGGCCGCGTCGAGGATGCGGTCCGCCCGGTCGGTGGGCTGTCTCATGCGGGTACCTCCGTGACTCAGTGACCAGAATTGCAAAACTGGTCATCAGGTCATTTTCAAGGTAGTCCCGTGCTCGGGCGTGCGCAAGGTGTCACCGGGACGAGTTAAGGGCCCTGCCTCGACGGGTGTTGCGTCGAGCAGGAACCAGCGATCGGGCTTAGCTTCGCCGGGGGACTCAACGATGCTTTTCACGAGGCACGGGAAGGAGCACCATGGGCTTCGGAGACTTCAAGGACAAGTTGCAGAACCTCGGTCAGGAGCACGGCGACAAGGTCGAGCAGGGCATGGACAAGGCCGGTGACGCGGCCAAGAACAAGTTCGGTCACGAGGACCAGGTCGACCAGGCCGTGGAGAAGGGCAAGGGCTTCGTCGGTGGAGACCAGGAAGAGCCCCCGCCGCCCGGCCAGTAGGACAACTCGAAGCAACGGCGCTGCGGCCCACGCTGGCGGCGGGACCAGGCGAGAAGCCGTCCCGACCAGTGGTCGGAGCGCACCATAGAAGAGGTCGCCCCCACGCACAGGGCGACCTCTTCTTCGTCTTGATGAATCTTGTGGGGCACATCTGCGTGGCGGTGCGGGTGGCGGAACCTCAGTCGTCTTCTGGCTCCGGGATCCGAGGCTTGTGCATGTCCAATGCACGGCGCTTCGGCTGTCCTCCCCAGAAGACGTCTGAGAACCCGCGGCGGTGCCAGTTGCTCTGGTGGGGTGCTGAGAAAGCGACTGCGTCGCTTGCCTGACGGGTTGTGGGTTAGGCGACTGGTACCTGGGTTGTTGCCTGGTCGTCGTCGATGGCTGTGACTCGGCCGCCGAGTTCGCCGAGGTCTCTCAGACGGGCGAGGGCTTCCGGGCGGAGGCGGACCGTCGAGGTCGTCGTGCCCTCGCCGGTGGCCAGGGCGTCCAGGCGCTTCCGGGCTTCGTGACCCGAGTCCAGTGTGGACTTGAGGCCGCCGGTGGAGGCGAGGGAACCGCGGGTGGCGCCCAGGCGGCCCAGGGCGTCGTCGACGGCGTCGAGCAGGGCGGCCTTGTTGCCCTCGGTCATGGCGCGCACCAGCTCCGGGTTGCTGCCCGCCACCCGGGTTCCGTCGCGGAACGAACCCGCCGCCAGCGACAGCGCGAGCGGGCCGCCGTCCGCGCCGACGGTGGCGAGGATCGCCGCGAACAGGTGCGGGAGGTGGGAGATCCGGGCCACCGAGTCGTCGTGCGCCGCGGCGCCGGTCGGGACCACGTGGGCGCCGCAGTCCAGCGCCAGCGCAGCGGCCTCGCGCCACGCGTCGATCGTGGTGGCCTCCTCGATCGTGACCGCCCAGGCCGCGCCCTGGAACAGCTCCGCGGAACTGGCCGCGAAACCCGAGGCCGAAGTTCCCGCCATCGGGTGACCGCCGGCGTAGCGGGCGTTCGGCACGAGCTTGCGGACCTCGAAGTCGACCGGGTCCTTCACGCTGACCACGTCGGTGAGCCAGGCGCCCGGGTGGATCTCGGCGATCGCGCGCAGCACCTCGCGCAGCGCCGTCAGCGGCACCGCGACCACCACCAGCGCGTCCTCCTGCTTGGCCCGGCGCAGCGCGGCATCGGTCTCGAGCACCTCGAAACCGTCGTCGCGGGCTGCTGCGGCATCCGCCTCCGACGCGGTGGCACCCCACGCGGGGCGCCCGGCGCCGGACGCGGCCCGCAGCACGGATCCGCCGATGAGTCCCAGTCCGATCACGCACACGGCACGCATCCGTCCATCCTGCCCGACGGAGCCGCATCGCACGCACCCGGTTGAGCGCTTTCCGTCCCCTGATGGATACGACAATCGCAATAGTGCTTTCGGGTGGCCTTCGTACGCTTTACGGTGTCTCCATGACGGTGCAGGAGCCGGTCGCAGGCTTCGCCGTCGCCGTGGTCCGGGAAGACGGGCGGTGGCGGTGCAGCGCGATGGACAACTCGGTGCTGACCGGCCTGGACGCCTCGATCACGGCGTTGCGCGAGCTGCGTTCCACCGGCGCGGTGTTCGGAATGTGCAATGTGGACGACGAGTTCTTCGTGCTGATCCGGCCGGTCCCGGGGGGTGTGGACCTGCTGCTGTCCGATGCCGCTGCGGCGCTGGACTACGACATCGCCGCGGACGTGCTCGACCTGCTGCGCGTGGACGCTCCGGATGAGGACGACGAGGAGGTCTGGCCGGAGGGCAACCTCGCGGTGCTGTCCGACCTGGGGCTTCCCGAGGGCGAGCTGCTGGTCATCATCGAGGAGGTCGACCTCTACCCGGACGAGCAGCTGGAGATGATCGCCCAGCGCTGCGGGTTCGGTGATGACTTCTCGAAGCTGTTGGAGAACATGTACCGGTGAACACCACCGAGGCCCGCGCCGGCGACGTCGAGCTGGTGCGGGCCGCGCTGCGGGTGGCCGCCGACGCGCCGTCCACGGGCGACGTGCCCATCGGTGCCGTCGTCGCCGACGCCCGAGGCCGGGTGCTCGCCGAGGCCTGCAACCGGCGCGAAGCCCACTGCGACCCCACCGCGCACGCCGAGGTCCTCGCCCTGCGCGCCGCCGCCCGGGCCCACGGCGACGGCTGGCGGCTGGAGGGCTGCACCCTCGCGGTCACCGTCGAACCGTGCACGATGTGCGCTGGAGCGCTGGTCCTGTCCCGCGTGGCCAGGGTCGTCTTCGGCGTCTGGGAACCGCGCACCGGAGCTGTCGGTTCGCTCTGGGACGTCGTCCGCGACAACCGCCTCAACCACCGCCCCGAGGTCGTCGGCGGCGTCCTCGCCGACGAGTCGGCAGCCCTCCTGGAATCCTTCTTCGCGACCCACCGCGGCACCTCTCCCGGGGGCTGAGGCCGGCGTACGGAGTCGCGCCCTCGGTGGCCAGGGGAGACGGCTCCGGAGCGCGCCGGGGGCCACCCCCTGTGCGGGCCGTGACGAGGCGGCCGGTAGCCTTATCGGCGGTAGCGTGTCCGAGCGGCCTAAGGAGCGCGCCTCGAAAGCGCGTGTGGTGAGAGCCACCGTGGGTTCGAATCCCACCGCTACCGCTCGCAAGGGCCGGTCCCCTCGGGGACCGGCCCTTTTGCACGTCCGCCCCCCTGTGGATCGTGGCGAGTTCTGCTCAGGGGGTTCGGTGTTCACGCTGTCGTCGATTCGGCTGGTTAGCGTCCGGCGTTGATCGGCTCTTCGACTTCAGGGGGAACGCGACGTGCGCGTCTTACCGTTGATCGCCACGGGTTTGCTCACCACCACGGTCTTACCGGCGACGGCCTCGCTCGCCGCTGCGCAGCAGGCCGTGCGCATCCATGACATCCAGGGCACCACGCGGGTCTCGCCGCTGAACGGGCAGCAGGTGAGCGGGGTGACCGGCGTGGTCACCGGCGTCCGGGCGACCGGCTCGGCGCGCGGGTTCTGGTTCCAGGACCCGCAGCCCGACACCGACCCGCGCACCAGCGAGGGGCTGTTCGTCTTCACCGGCGACCTGACGCCGCAGGTCGCGGTGGGTGCAGCGGTCACCGTCTCCGGGACCGTCGCCGAGCACTACCCGGGCGGCCAGGACGGGCCGAACCAGTCCGTGACCGAGCTGACCTCGGCGTCCTGGCAGGTCAGCGGCACCGGTGAGATCCCGCCCGAGCCGCTGGTCGCCGACACCGTGCCGGTCGAGCACACTCCCGACGGGGAGATCGACTCGCGCGAGCTCGAACCGGAGCGGTTCGCGCTGGACTTCTACGAGTCGCGCGAGGCCATGGCGCTGCGGGTCGACGACGCCCGCGTGGTCGGTCCGACCGACGAGTACCGGTCGCTGTGGATCACCACCAAGCCCGCGCAGAACGCCAACGAGCGCGGCGGCACCACCTACACCGGCTACGCCGACCCCAACGCCGGACGGCTCAAGGTCGAATCGCTGCTGGCCGGCGAGTTCCCGGCGGCAGCGGTCGGCGACCGGCTGCAGGGGTCGACCTCCGGTCCGCTGGACTACAGCTCCTTCGGCGGGTACGTGCTCGAAGCCGCGCAGCTGGGCGCCCACGTGCCCGGCGGCGCGCAGCCGGAGACGACCCGCGCGCAGCGGCCCGACGAACTCGCCGTCGCCACCTACAACGTGGAGAACCTCGACGCGGCCGACGAGCAGACCAAGTTCGACCGGCTCGCGCAAGGCGTCGTCGGCAACCTCGCCGCACCGGACGTCCTAGCCCTCGAAGAGGTCCAGGACAACACCGGCGCCACCGATGACGGCGTGGTCGCCGCCGACGAGACGCTGCAGCGCTTCACCCACGCCATCGCCGCAGCGGGCGGCCCGCGCTACCAGTGGCGGCAGATCGACCCCGAGAACAACGCCGACGGCGGTGAGCCCGGCGGCAACATCCGGGTGGCGTTGATGTTCAACCCCGCCCGGGTGTCCTTCGTCGACCGGCCCGGCGGCGACGCGACCACCGCGGTGCAGCCGGTGGCCGACGGCGACCGCGCCGCGCTGAGCGTCTCGCCCGGCCGCGTCGAACCGGCCAACGCCGCGTGGACCGACAGCCGCAAACCGCTGGTCGGCGAGTTCCTGTTCCAGGGGCGGCCGGTGTTCGTGGTGGCCAACCACTTCAGCTCCAAGGGCGGTGACCAGCCGCTGCACGGCCGCTTCCAGCCGCCGGCCCGGTCCTCCGAGCAGCAGCGCGCCGAGCAGGCGAAGGCCGTGCGCGGGTTCGTCGACCAGACCCTCGCCGTCGACCCGCAGGCGGCGATCGTGGTGGCCGGCGATCTCAACGACTACGGCTTCTCCCCGGCACTCGCGCCGTTGACCGAGGCCCTGACCTCACCGGCCGACGCGCTGCCGCCCGTGGAGCGCTACAGCTACGTCTACGAGGGCAACTCGCAGCAGCTCGACCACATCCTGCTGACCGGACCGCTCACCGTCGACTACGACATCGTGCACGTCAACGCCGAGTTCCCCGACCAGATCAGCGACCACGACCCGCAGGTCGTCCGCCTCCGCGCCGCGGAATGACCCGCGAGTGGCGGGGTTCCAGCTGGAACCCCGCCACGTCGGGGGTCAGGGCACGATGTTCTGGTTCAGCCGGAAGAGGTTGTGCGGGTCGTAGTGGCGCTTGGTCTCGGCCAGGCGATCGTAGTTCTCGCGGTAGTTCGCCTTGATCCGGTTCTGGTCGTCGGCGGCCATGAAGTTGACGTAGCCGCCCTCTTCCGAGTGCGGAGCGGTCGCGGCGTAGTAGTCGCGCACCCAGCTGATGTTCGCCTCGTTGTCGGCGGGATCCGGCCACATGCCCGCGATGACGGTCGCGAAGTTCGCGTCCCGGTAGGCGAAGGCCGTCTCGCCGGGTGCGACGCGGTGGCAGGCACCGTTGATCGGGTAGATGTGCACGGTCGAGTTCACCACCGGAACCCGCGGTCCGTGCTGGAGGTGCGCGGCGATCATCTCGTCGCTGAGCTCGGTGGCGAAGTTGGCCTTCCAGTAGTGCTGCAGGCCCGGTGGGACCAGCGCGTCGAAGGCGGCGTTGAGCGCGGGGTAGGGCATCGGGCCGACGTGTTCGGCGACCACGGGCGCCAGGTCGCGCAGCGCGGCCACGGCCGCCGGTCCTTCCTCGACCGGCCCCGACCAGCAGGTCACCACCGCGATGTGCGGGACGCCGTGCCGCTGTTCGGGGATGAACGGCAGCGGCGGGGCGATCTGGAAGGCCGGGAAACCGCCGAGCTGCTCGGGCGCGTCGGCGATCAGGTCGCGGAAGCCGCGCAGCACGTCCGCCGCGTGTTCCAGGTCGAAGAAGATCGGGCCGCCGTAGATCTCGCGCACCGGGCTGAGCCGGTACTCGAACGACGTCACCGCGCCGAAGTTGCCGCCTCCGCCGCGGAGCGCCCACAGCAGGTCGGTGTTGTGCTGCTCGTCGGCCACGACCACGTCCCCGGAGGCCAGCACGACGTCGGCGGAGATGAGGTTGTCGCAGGACAGGCCGAGCCCCCGCGCCAGGTACCCGATCCCGCCGCCGAGGGTGAGCCCGCCGATCCCGGTGGTGGAGATGATGCCGCCGGTGGTCGCCAGCCCGTAGGCGTGCGTGGCCGCGTTGAAGTCGCCCCAGGTCGCGCCGCCCTCCGCGCGCGCGGTCCGGCGCTCGCCGTCGACGCGCACGCCGCGCATCCCGGACAGGTCGGCGACAACGCCGCCCTCGCAGGTGCCGAAGCCGGGCACGCTGTGACCACCGCCGCGCACCGCCAGGTCGACGCCGTTCTGCCGCGCGAAGGCGACCGCTGCCCGCGCGTCCCCGGCGTTGGCGCAGCGCACCACGGCGGCGGGGTGCAGGTCGATCATCGCGTTGTGGACCCGTCGGGCGGCCTCGTAGCCGGCGTCCGGTGGTGTGATCACCGGACCGCGTACCTGCTCCCGCAGTTGTTCGATCGTCATGCCCACGACAGCCGCCCCCGCTCCGCTCTGCGCGTTCGCCTCGATCGCACCATGCGACTCCTGCGGTGCGCTGCACAGAGACGTTCGGCCCGGAAAAGGGCGGAAATGAGAAAGAGCCCCGGACCAGCTGGTCCGGGGCTCTTCGCGAGCGGAGGATACGGGATTCGAACCCGTGAGGGCTATTAACCCAACACGATTTCCAATCGTGCGCCTTAGGCCGCTCGGCCAATCCTCCGTGCGGAAGCCTAACAGGGCGTTTCGGCGAAGCGGATAGGGGGTCTGAGCTGCGGTGACCACTGGTGGCGCGAGTCGCGGGCCCCGGTTTTACGAGCGGGGGCCGCGTCTGGGTACACTGTCCGTGGACCTCGTGCGGCGTCCATCCTGTGAACTCCCCCAGGGCCGGAAGGCAGCAAGGGTAAGCGGGCTCTGACGGGTGCACGGGGTCCCCTTACTTTTCAGGGAAGCTCACCCTGGTCCGAGTTGTCAGCCCGACCGCGTAGGGTTCCGACCGTGGCGCTCGCCCTTTACCGCAAGTACCGTCCGGCGACCTTCGCTGAGGTCGCCGGGCAGGAACACGTCACCGAGCCGTTGCGGACCGCGCTGTCCGCCGGGCGGATCAACCACGCGTACCTGTTCTCCGGCCCGCGCGGCTGCGGCAAGACCTCCAGCGCGCGCATCCTGGCGCGGTCGCTGAACTGCGCCCAGGGCCCGACGGCGGACCCGTGCGGCGAGTGCGACTCCTGCGTGTCGCTGGCGCCCGAGGGCGGCGGCAGCGTTGACGTGGTCGAACTCGACGCGGCCAGCCACGGTGGTGTCGACGACACCCGCGAGCTGCGGGACCGCGCGTTCTTCGCCCCGGCCCAGTCGCGGTACCGGATCTTCATCATCGACGAGGCCCACATGGTCACCACGCAGGGCTTC
Source organism: Saccharopolyspora karakumensis (assembly GCF_004349225.1). Classification (NCBI taxonomy): domain Bacteria; kingdom Bacillati; phylum Actinomycetota; class Actinomycetes; order Pseudonocardiales; family Pseudonocardiaceae; genus Saccharopolyspora; species Saccharopolyspora karakumensis. The sequence goes on along the minus strand of NZ_SMLA01000009.1, from coordinate 73,185 downwards.
AACGCCCTGCTGAAGATCGTCGAGGAGCCTCCGGAACACCTGATCTTCGTCTTCGCCACCACCGAACCGGACAAGGTGCTGACCACCATCCGGTCCCGGACCCACCACTACCCGTTCCGGCTGATGCCGCCGGGCGTGATGCGCGAGCTGGTGGAGCGGATCTGCGCCGACGAGGGCGTCAAGGTCGAACCGGCGGTGTTCCCGCTGGTCATCCGGGCTGGTGGCGGTTCGGCGCGGGACACCCTCAGCGTGCTCGACCAGCTGCTGGCCGGCGCCGGGGACGAGGGCGTCACCTACGAGCGGGCCGTCGCGCTGCTCGGGGTCACCGACGTCGCGCTGATCGACGACATGGTCGACGCTCTCGCGGCCGGTGACGCCGCCTCCGTCTACGGCACGGTCGAGCGGCTGGTGGAGGCCGGGCACGACCCGCGCCGCTTCGGCTCCGACCTGCTGGACCGGCTGCGCGACCTGGTGCTGCTCAGCTCCGTCCCGGACGCGGGCGAGCGGGGTCTGGTGGAGACCACCGGGGACGAGCTCACCCGCATGCAGCAGCAGTCCGAGCATCTGGGCGCGGCGACGCTGTCGAGGTTCGCCGAGATCGTCCACACCGGACTGTCCGAGATGCGCGGAGCCACGGCGCCGCGCCTGCTGCTGGAACTGCTGTGCGCGCGGATGCTGCTGCCGGCCGTGTCGGACTCGGAAACCGCGCTGCTGCAACGTCTCGAACGCGTCGAGCGCCGGATGACCATCGCGCCGGGAGAGGCTCCGGCCGCGGAACCCGGTGCTGCGGCGCCGGTTTCGAACGACGGCGACAAGCCGAAGCGGGTCTTCCAGCGACCGCACGAGCGCGCCGCCGCTGAAACCGCGCAGGAGGCGCCCGCCACGCCGAAACCGGCGGAAACCCCTGCCGTGCAGGAGAAGCCGGCACCTGCTCCGGCGCCCGAACCGACACCGCAGCGGCCTGCGGCGCAGGCCGAGAAGCCCGCCGCGGCACCGCAGCCGCAGCGTCCCGCCGAGCCACCGCGCCCACCGGAACCGGCCCCGGAACCCGCCCAGCCCGCCGCATCGGCTCCCGCTGCGTCCGCTCCCGCCGCGTCGGCGCCGAACGGGTTCGACGCCGCGGCCGTGCGGCGGGTGTGGACCGACGTGCTGCAGGGCGTGGCCAAGCGCAACCGGCCGACGCAGGCGCTGCTGCTCAACGCCACCGTGCAGGACCTCAACGACGGCGTGCTGGTGCTGTCGATGCCGACGTCCGGGCTGGTCAAGCAGCTCGCGCAGCAGCGGCGGCTGGACTTCGTCCGGGAGTCGCTGCGCGAGGTCGTCGGCGGCGAGTGGGACATCCAGTGCGTCGAAGCCGGGGCGGCTCCGCCGGCCCGGCCCGCCGCGCCGAAGCAGCCCCCGCAACCACCGCAGCGCCCGTCGCAGCAGCAGGCCCCCGCGCCGCAGCAGCAGCCGGCGGAGCAGCGCCCGCCGGAGCCCAAGCCGTCCCAAGGCAACGGGCAAGGCCCCCACGGTGCTGCTCAGCAGCGCAATCCCGGTGGTGCGCGCGGTGGTTCGGTTCCGCGTCCGCCAGAACCCGATGACATCCCGCCGCCGCCGGAACCCCCGGACGAGGAGCCCCCGCCGGACGACATCCCGCCGCCGCCGGAGCCGCAGCGCCCCGCGGTGCCGGAGCCGGAGGACGAGGACCCGGAGTCGATGCTCGCGGAGTCCTCCCCGATGGAGGCCGGAACGCGCGTCGGCCGCGATCCCGACTCGGCGGCCGTCGAGCTCTTCGAACGGGAGCTGGGCGCTCGCCGCATCGAGGGCTGACGTCCCGTCAGCTGAGGTGCCGACCCAGGAAGGCCAGGGCCTTCGGGTAGGCGTCGAGGCGGTTGGAGCGCTTGGCGAGACCGTGACCCTCGTCGGGGTACACGTGGAACTCGCACGCGACGTCGTTGCCGCGCACCGCTTCCACGATCTGCTCGGCCTCGGTCAGCGGCACGCGCGGATCGTTGGCGCCGTGGAGGACGAACAGCGGTGCCGCGATGGCGGAGACCCGGGTGAGCGGCGACGCCTCGCGGAGGAAGTCGGCGTCCGTGGCGAGGCTGCCGTACTCGCGTTCCCGGTGGGCCCGCCGGTAGGGCGCGGTGTTCTCCAGGAACGTGACCAGCGAGGAGATGCCGACGATGTCCACGCCCGCCGCCCACAGCTCCGGCTGGAAGGCCAGCCCCGCGAGCACCATGTAGCCGCCGTAGGAGCCGCCCCACAGCGCCGCGCGGGACGGGTCGACGCCCACCGAGGGCAGCCACCGGTGCAGGTCGGCGAGGTCGTCGACGGATTCGAGCCGGTTGCGGGCGTCGTCGGCCGAGTACCAGGTCTTGCCGTAGCCGGTGGAGCCGCGCACGTTGGGCACCAGCACCGTGTGGCCGCGCGCGACCATCGCCTGCACCAGCGGGTGGAACGCGCGCACCGACTGGCTCTCCGGGCCGCCGTGGATGAGCAGGACGGCCGATCCGTCCGGCTCGGCCGGGGCGTAGCGGAAGCACGGGATCTCCTGGCCGTCGCGAGCGGGCACCCGGTGCGCGGTCGGTTCGGCGAGGGCTTCCCCGGCCAGCTGCGCCGCCGAGAAGGTCAGCGGAGCGCAGGTGCGGGCGGTGGTGTCGACGAGCAGCACGTCACCGGGGGAGGTGGGGGAGCTGAAGGTGAGCGCCGCGAACCGGGAGTCCGGTGACCAGACCGGCTCGGGCAGCGGGAACCCGCACCAGCCCTCGGTCGGCAGCGCGATGTCCATCAGGTGCTCGCCGGTCTCGGCGTCGTGCAGGGCCGGCCGGTGCGCGCCGTCGACGGAGGTCAGCACCAGCAGGGTGCGCCCGTCCGGCGACACCAGGCCGGTGAGGTCGTGCGAGGGGGAGGTGAGCAGCCACCGGCGCTCACCGGTGCGCGGGTCCAGCCGCGCGATGCCGGTGTGCTCGCGCTCGGCGTCGCTGGTCACGACCAGGCCTCCGGCCTGCCACCCGGGGTTCAGGTGGCGCGCGGCGAGGTCGCGGCCGGTGAGCTCGCGCATCCGGTCGGCCCCGGTCTCGGGCATGGTGTCGGCGAGGATCACCTGGTCCGACAGGGGGTTCGCGGCGGGCACGGTGATGGCCGCGTAGCGGGAGTCGGGGGAGACCGAGACCTCGGCGACCATGCCGCCGCCGTCGTAGAGGACGTGCTCCTCGCCGGTGACGACGCTGCGGATCACCACGTCGAAGTCGACGCCGTTGCGGCGGTTGGTGGCGTAGACGATGCGGCCGGGCAGCACGTCGAGCAGCCGGTGCACGTGCTCGGGGTCGCGGACCAGCGGCTCCAGTTCGGACAGCTGGGCCGGTCGCCGCCGGCGGTCGTCGAGGCGCAGCAGCGAGAGCTGGCCGCGCTCGTTGCCGTCGCTGTCGTGCTGCACCACCACGGCGCGCTCGCCCGGCAGGTAGCGCCCGGTGACGGCTCCGGTCAGCGCGGTCAGCTCGGTGCGCCGGTGGTCGGCGAGCTCCACCAGCTGCACCGAGCCGGACTCGTCGCAGCCCGCGAGCACCCGCCCGTCGTCGGTCACGTCGAACGCGCGCCAGGTGGTCAGCTCCAACAGCCGCGCGATGTCCAGCGTCACGTGATCACCCTGTCACGTCGTGTGAGGACGACCAAGGACGGGAGCCCGCCCCGTCTCGTCGTGCGAGGGGCGCGGCCACGAGATGTGAAGGCCACCCTGGCAGCCGGCACCGCAACCCGCGCCGCCAAGCAAGGTGAGTTCAGAGCTGGAACCGCAGAACCTCTACGCTGGTTGTGTGCCCCGTGCGGGGGTACTCACCCGGGCGATGAGGAGTAACGGTGCAGCCAGGTGGCCAGCCGAACATGCAGCAGATCATGGAACAGGCGCAGAAGATGCAGGAGCAGCTGATGTCTGCGCAGCAGGAGCTCGCCGATGCGGAGGTCACCGGGAGTGCCGGTGGCGAGCTGGTGACCGCGACCGTCACCGGTGCCGGGGAGCTCAAGGGACTGGTGATCGACCCGAAGGCGGCCGATCCGGAGGACACCGAGACGCTGGCGGACCTGGTCGTGGCGGCCGTTCGCGACGCCAACCGGGCCGCGCAGGAGTTGCAGGCGCAGAAGATGGGCCCGCTGACGGGCGGCCTGGGCGGCGGCCTGGGCGACCTCGGCCTGCCAGGCCTGTGATCAGCGAGGAGGTTGGTGGTCTGCTTGCGTGGCGGTGCGGTTAGCGGAACCTGAGGCGGCCCTCCTGCTCCGGGCGCCCCGACTCATGTGTGCCATACACGGCGTCGAGGCGTCCTCACAGGAGAACCACCTCAGAACCCGCGGCGGTGCCGGCTGCTGAGCTGGTGAACGAGAAGGCGGCTCCGCCGCTCGGAAGACCACGAACTTCCGCAACTTCTAAGCGAGTCGACGTGTACGAGGGTCCGGTACAGGATTTGATCGATGAGCTGGGACGTCTTCCCGGCATCGGTCCGAAGAGCGCGCAACGCATCGCCTTTCACCTGCTGGCCGCTGAGCCGGCGGACGTGACCCGGTTGCAGGAGGTCCTGCAGCAGGTCAAGGAGGGCGTGGTGTTCTGCGACGTCTGCGGCAACGTCTCCGAGGAGACGACCTGCCGCATCTGCCGGGACGCCCGGCGGGACAAGACGCTGGTCTGCGTGGTGGAGGAGCCCAAGGACGTGCTCGCGGTGGAGCGCACCCGCGAGTTCAAGGGCCGCTACCACGTGCTCGGTGGTGCGCTGGATCCGCTGTCGGGCGTCGGACCGGATCAGCTCCGGGTCCGGGAGCTGCTGGCGCGGATCGGGACCGACGAGATCAGCGAGGTGATCATCGCGACGGACCCGAACACCGAGGGCGAGGCGACCGCGACGTATTTGGTGCGGATGTTGCGCGACTTCCCGGGTCTGAACGTCACGCGGCTCGCTTCCGGACTTCCGATGGGTGGCGACCTGGAGTTCGCCGATGAATTGACGCTCGGTCGGGCGCTGTCCGGTCGGCGTTCGATGTAGTAGGCGCGAACGTTTAAAACGCGAACAAATCAATAGCGAGAACGGCGGCGCCTTTCTTCTCGGACTCTCGGGAGGTCAGGCGCCGTCTTCGTGTCCGAGGAAACAAGTCGCCAGGGTCTTGACTAGGGCGATTCCGTCCTCTATTCGCCCGCGTTTAGCGGAGAACTCGCAGTTCTGGCAAGGTTCTTCTTTTGCCTGATTGATCCCCGTTCGCTAAGGATCGCCTAAGTAGCGCGATCGTAACCTCGATTGTTCCATTCCCCTCCTTTCGAGGGTTACTCTCACGGAACTCTGCTGCCTCTGGACACAAACGGGTGGGTAAATCCAATGAGTAGAGCTCCATCGGTGCGGCGAAGCGGGACCCGCTCTCTGCGTCGGATCATCACGGTCGGCATCGCATTCGCAACTGCAGCGTCCCTGGCGGGCTGCGCGCAATCCGAGCGCGGGGCCGGTGGCGGAGAGGGCGGCACCTTCACCTTCGGTGCGGCCGGTGCTCCGGACCTGTTCGACCCCTTCTACGCCTCGGACGGGGAGACCTTCCGCGTCACGCGCCAGCTGATGGAGGGCCTGGTCAACTTCAAGCCGGGCTCGGTCGAGGTCGAACCGTCCCTGGCCGAGAGCTGGGAGCACACCCCGGACGGCAAGACCTGGACGTTCAAGCTGCGCAGCGGCGTGAAGTTCCACGACGGCACGGACTTCAACTCCGACGCGGTCTGCAAGAACTTCCAGCGCTGGTACAACCAGACCGGTGCCGGGCAGAACAACGCGCTGTCCTACTACTGGATCGAGAACTTCGGCGGCTTCGCCGACGGCAAGGCGCCCTCGCTGTTCCAGAACTGCGAGAACCCGGACCCGACCACCGCAGTCGTGCACCTGACCCGCGCGACCTCGAAGTTCCCCGACCTGCTGGGCCTTCCGTCGTTCAGCATGCAGTCGCCGACGGCGATGGAGAAGTACAAGGCCAACGACGTGCAGGCGCAGGGCGACAGCTTCGTCTACCCCGAGTACGCCAAGGCCCACCCGACCGGCACGGGGCCGTTCAAGTTCGACTCCTACGACCAGTCCAACGGCACCATCAAGCTGGTCCGCAACGACCAGTACTGGGGTGACAAGACCAAGGTCAACGAACTGATCTTCCGGATCATCCCGGACGAGACCGTGCGCAAGCAGGAGCTGGAGTCGGGCGCGATCGACGGCTACGACTTCCCCAACGCCGCCGACCTGAAGGCGCTGCGCGACGCGGGCCACAACGTCCAGGTCCGCGAGCCGTTCAACATCATGTACCTGGGGATCACCCAGAAGAACAACCCGGCGCTGCAGAACCTCAAGGTTCGGCAGGCCCTGGCCCACGCGGTGGACCGGGAGACGCTGGTCAAGGCCAACCTGCCGGAAGGCGCCACGGTGGCCAGCCAGTTCTACCCGCAGAACGTCGACGGCTACGCGCCCGACGTGCAGCAGTACCCGCACGACCCGGCCAAGGCCAAGCAGCTGCTCGCCGAGGCGGGCGCGTCGAACCTGACGCTGAACTTCTACTGGCCGACCGAGGTCACCCGGCCCTACATGCCGGACCCGCAGGGCATCTACAACGCCCTCGCCGAGGACCTGCGCGAAGCAGGCATCACCGTGAACCCGGTGAGCAAGCCGTGGAACGGCGGCTACATCGACGACGTCGACAACGCCAAGGCCGACATCTTCCTGCTCGGCTGGACCGGTGACTACAACACGCCGGACAACTTCATCGGCACCTTCTTCGGCACGCCGACCAACCGCTTCTACACCGCGGGCGCGCCGTGGGGCGAGGACCTGGCGGGGCAGCTGAAGGCGGCCGACTCCGAGCCGGACGAGGCCAAGCGCACCTCGATGTACCAGGACATCAACCGCAAGCTGCTGTCCGAGTACCTGCCCGCGGTCCCGCTGTCGCACTCGCCGCCGGCGATCGTGACGAGCTCCCGAGTCCAGGGTCTGGTGACCTCACCGCTGACCGCCGAAGAGTTCGCTTCGGTGAGCGTCTCGGAGCAGTGATCGGCGAGGTGCTGCGCGGGCCGGTTCGCACCGGTTCCGCGCAGCACCCGGTTCGCTGACTTGAACACGGGGGTTTTCGCGTGCTCCGCTTCACTGTTCGACGACTGGGACAGCTGGTGCTGGTCGTCTTCGTCCTGTCGATGCTGCTGTTCGGCTGGCTGCGCATGCTGCCGGGCGGGCCGGTCTCGGCACTGCTGGGCGACCGCGCCACACCGGCCGCGCGGGAGCAGCTCGAGAAGGCTCTCGGGCTCGACCAGCCGATCTTCGTGCAGTACTTCAAGTTCCTCGGCCGGGCGATCACCGGCGACTTCGGCACCTCGACCGGGGTGCAGCGCGGTGACTCCGCGCTGGACGTGTTCATCACGCGCTTCCCGGCGACGCTGGAGCTGTCCATCCTGGCGCTGGCCCTGGCCGTGGTGGTCGGCATCCCGCTGGGGTACCTGGCGGCCCGCAAGCGCGGGGGATGGCTGGACAACCTGAGCATCACCTGGTCGCTGGTGGGCGTCGCAGTGCCGGTGTTCTTCCTGGCGTTCCTGCTGAAGTTCGTCTTCGCCATCGAGCTCGGCGCGCTGCCCGCGTCCGGGCGGCAGGACTCGGCGATCAACGCCACCCGCGTCACCGGCTTCTACATCCTCGACGGGCTGCTGACCCGCGAGTGGGACGCCTCGTGGAACGCGCTGGTGCACCTCATCCTGCCCGCCATCGCGCTGTCGACCATCCCGTTCGCGGTGATCTTCCGGATCACCCGGGCCGCGGTGCTCGACGTGATGGACGAGGACTACGTGCGCACCGCGCGCGCGAAGGGCCTGGGGCAGATGGTGATCCGGCGCAGGCACATCCTGCACAACGCGATGCTGCCGGTGGTCACCACCATCGGCCTGCAGACCGGTGCGCTGCTGGCGGGCGCGGTGCTGACCGAGCGGGTGTTCAACATCGCCGGCATCGGGCAGGCCGTCGCGATCGGCTTCGAACGCAAGGACTTCCCGGTGCTGCAGGTGGTCATCCTGGCTTCCGCGATGGTCTACGTGCTGGTCAACCTCGTCGTCGACCTCTCGTACGCGTTGATCGACCCACGACTGCGGACACGGTGAGGGACGATGGTGCTCAACACGCAGCGCAAGGACAAGCTCGACGCGCTGGCGGAATCGGCCTCCGACGCCGGTGTCAGCCTCGCCGCGTCGGCCTGGCGGAGGTTGCGCCGCAACCCGGTCTTCATCGTCGGCGCCCTGGTCATCGTGGCGTTCGTGCTGCTGGCCCTGCTGGCACCGCTGCTGGCGCCGCACGACCCGGCGCAACGCCTGCTGGAATCGCAGGTCTCCCGCGCGGAGAACACGATTCCGCCGTCGCAGCCCGGATTCCCGCTCGGCGGTGACCAGTACGGCCGCGACCTGCTGTCCCGGCTGCTGCTGGGGTCCCAGCAGACGCTGCTGGTGGCGGTGCTGGCCACCGTCATCGGCCTCGGCGGCGGCCTGGTGCTCGGCCTGCTCGCCGGTGCCTTCGGCGGCTGGGTCGACTCGCTGGTCATGCGCATCGCCGACGTGATGCTGTCGGTGCCGTCGCTGCTGCTGGCGGTGTCGATCGGCGCGCTGTTCGCCGAGCAGACCCAGTTCACGGTGATCCTCGCGGTGGCGATCGTGCAGGTGCCGATCTTCGGGCGGCTGCTGCGCGGCACGATGCTGGCGCAGCGCAGCAGTGACCACGTGCTGGCGGCGCGGGCTCTCGGCGTGAAGGAGAGCGCGATCGTGTTCCGGCACATGCTGCCCAACGCGCTGGGGCCGGTGATCGTGCAGGCCACGCTGGTGCTGGCGGTGGCCATCATCGACGCGGCGGCGCTGTCCTTCCTCGGGCTGGGCGCGGCCGACGACTCGGTGCCGGAATGGGGCCAGATGCTCGGCGGCGCGCAGAACATCATCGACTCGCATCCGCAGCTGGCGTTCTGGCCCGCGGGTTGCATCATCCTGGTCGCCTTCGGGTTCACGCTGGTCGGCGAGTCGCTGCGCGACGCGCTCGACCCCAAGCGGCGCCGGTAAGGGGAGTTGGCAATGGCACTGCTGGAAGTTCGCGACCTCTCCGTGGTCTTCGCCCGCAAGGGCGAGCCGCCGGTGACCGCGGTGGACGGGATCTCCTTCGACGTCGAACCGGGCAGGACCGTCGGCCTCGTCGGCGAGTCCGGCTGCGGCAAGTCGGTGACCTCGCTGGCGATCATGGGCCTGCTGCCGCCGCGCGGGGCGGAGGTGTCGGGTTCGGTGTCCTTCGACGGCACCGATCTGCTGACGCTGCCCAAGAAGGAGCTCGACGCCCGGCGCGGCAAGGACCTGAGCATGGTGTTCCAGGACCCGCTGACCTCGCTGAACCCGGTTGTCCCCATCGGGTTGCAGGTCTCCGAGGTCATCGAGCGGCACCGCGGTCTGCCCCGCAAGCAGGCGATGCCCGAGGCCGAGGAGCTGCTGCGCAAGGTGGGCATCCCGGACCCGAACCGGCGGCTCAAGGAGTACCCGCACCAGCTCTCGGGCGGGATGCGGCAGCGGGCGCTGATCGCGATGGCGCTGGCCTGCAAGCCGCGGCTGCTCATCGCGGACGAGCCGACGACGGCGCTGGACGTGACGATCCAGGCGCAGATCCTCAAGCTGCTCTCGGAACTGGTCGCCGAGACCGACACCGCGCTGATCATGATCACCCACGATCTCGGCGTGGTGGCGGGGCTGTGCGACGAGGTGAACGTGCTCTACGCCGGTCGCGTGGTCGAACGCGCGGCGCGGCACGAGCTGTTCGCGCGGCCCAAGCACCCCTACACCGCAGGCCTGCTCGCTTCGATCCCGCGACTGGATTCGCCTCGTGGGCAACGCCTGTCGCCGATCAGGGGTTCGGTGGCCGACAACATCCCGTGGGACACCGGGTGCGCGTTCTGCCCGCGCTGCCCGAACGCCACCGAGGTGTGCGAGCGCGAGACCCCCGAGGTCAGCGTCGACGCGGGAGCGCGGCTGCTGCGCTGCCACAACCCGGTTCGCGAGCGGATCTCGAACAGCATGGAGGCGTCATGAGCGAAAATCTCGTCCCTCACGCTCATGTGAGCCGACCGGGTGCGGGTGGCCCGCAGAACGGAGTGGCGTCATGAGCGAAAATCCCGTGCCCGGCGCTCAGGACGTCGCGAGCGAGGACGTGCTCGTCGAGCTGAACGACGTGAAGGTGCACTTCCCGATCAAGAAGGGCGTGGTGCTGGACCGGACGGTCGGCCACGTCTACGCCGTGGACGGGGTGTCGCTGAGCATCCGGCGCGGTGAGACCTACGGTCTCGTCGGGGAATCGGGTTGCGGCAAGTCGACTCTGGGGCGCGCGGTGCTGCGGTTGGAGAAGCCGACCGGCGGCGAGGTCGTCTTCGACGGCACCGACCTGTCCGGGATGAAGGGCGAGAAGCTGCGCACGATGCGGCAGCGGATGCAGATGGTCTTCCAGGACCCGCTGTCCTCGCTCGACCCGCGCCAGTCGGTGGAATCGCTGCTGGTGGAAGGCATGCGCGCGCACGGCCTGGCCAACGACAAGGCGTCGACCGACAAGCGGCTGCGCGAACTGCTCGACGCCGTCGGGCTGCCGCCGACCGCGCTGCGCAAGTACCCGCACGAGTTCTCCGGCGGGCAGCGCCAGCGCGTCGGCATCGCCCGCGCGCTGTCGGTCGGCCCGGAGCTCGTGGTCGCCGACGAACCCGTGTCTGCGCTGGACGTCTCGGTGCAGGCGCAGGTGCTCAACCTGCTGGAGGACCTGCAGGAGGAGTTCGGCCTGACCTACCTGGTGATCGCGCACGACCTCGCCGTGGTGCGGCACATCGCCGACCGGGTGGGCGTGATGTACCTGGGCGGCATCGTCGAGGAGTCCACATCGGACGACCTCTACGAGCAGCCGCTGCACCCCTACTCCAAGGCGCTGCTGTCGGCGGTTCCGGTGCCGGACCCGCAGGTCGAGGACGGTCGCGAGCAGATCCTGCTCACCGGCGACCTGCCCTCACCGGCGAACCCGCCGTCGGGCTGCCGGTTCCACACCCGCTGCCCGTGGCGGCAGGAGGAGCGCTGCGACACCGAACGCCCGGTGCTGCGGGAGATCGGAACGGGTCACCGGGTCGCCTGCCACTTCGCCGAGGAGATCCGCGACGGCGAGCTCCAGCCCCGCTCGGTGACGCCGGAAGCCGTCGTCCCGACGGCGTGATCCTGGCGGTTTCTCGCGAGCCCGTTCCGTCGCGGCCGACGTCCACATAGGATCTTCGGCTGGGGAAGGGAGGTCGCGCGTGAGGTACAGCAGCGCGCTCCGGTGCTCGGCCTGCGAGCACCGGGCGATTCTGGACCGAATCGTCGCCACCCGGCTCGTCGCCGAGACCAACCAGGCGCTGGTGCTCTACGACTGCCCGGTGGGGAACGGCGTGCACGTCAGGAATCCGAATTTCGAGAAGGGCCCGATCGCATAGGACGAAGGTTCCTCTGCGTGGCGGTGCGGGCAGCGGAACCTGACGCCCGCGGCGGAGCGAGCTGAGTCCCACTGGGAACAGCGGCTCCGCCGCAATCCTGACCAGGTCAGCAGATCGGGCCCTTCCGGTCGTCACACCGGTGTCGGCTCCAGCGCCGGCCGGCGTCGGGCGATCCGCATGCTGCCGAGCAGCACGCCGCCGACGACCACCGCCCCGGCGGCGAGCTCGAACGGGTGCGGCTGCTCGCCGAGGATCAGCCAGGCCGTGCTGAAGCCGACCACCGGCACCAGCAGCGAGAACGGGGCCACCGTGCTCGCCGGGTACCTGCCGAGCAGGGTCGTCCACAGCCCGGACCCCACCACGGTGGCCAGCAGCGACGTGTAGGCGAGACCGGCCAGCGCTGCCGTCCCGGTCGGGGAGTCCAGCACGGTGGTGAGCGCGTGCCAGCCGGTCGTGGGCCCCTCGAACAGCGCGGATGCCGCGAACATCGGCACCGGCGGGACGATCGCGATCCACAGCGAGAGGTGCAGCGGGTTCGGCGCTTCCGCCTTGCGGCTGCACAGGTTGCCCAGCGCCCAGGAGAACGCGCCGCACAGCGTGATCAGCATCGGCAGCAGGGTCGCGGTCTGCGCGCGGTGCCACCCGATGGCGACCATGCCCAGCACCGCCGTGGTGATGCCCAGCACCTGCACCGGCGTGAGCTTCTCGCGCAGCAGCAACGCGCCCAGCAGCACGGTGAACGGCGCCGACCCCTGCTGCACCAGCGAGGCCAGCCCGGTCGGCATGCCGATCTTCATCGCGACGAACAGGAACGCGAACTGCAAGGTCCCGAAGAACAGGCCGTAGCCGATCAGCCAGCGCCACCTCACCCGCGGGAACGGCACGAAGAACAGGATCGGCAGCAGCACGGCGAAGCGCAGCCCGGCGAAGAAGAACGGCGGGAAATGGCCCAACCCCTGGTCCAACGCGATGAAGTTGCCGCCCCAGAACACTGCGACGACCACCGCCAGCAGGCGATCTCTCGTGGTCATACCGATCAGCCTGCGGGGACCGTCTGTGAAGCACAAGCAATACTATGTGCACGTACTGTGTAGTATTCCTCTATGGACGTTCGCAGGTTGAGACTCCTGCGCGAGTTGGCCGATCGCGGCACGGTCACCGCGGTCGCCCAGGCCCTGTCCTACACGCCTTCTTCGGTGTCGCAGCAGATCCGGGCCCTGCAGGCCGAGGTCGGGGTGCGGCTGACCGAACCGGCCGGACGTGGCCTGCGCCTCACCGACGCCGGCTGGGCGCTGGCCACGCGCGCCGACGAGGTGCTGGCCGCGCTGGACCGGGCCGAGGCCGAGCTCGACACCTACCGCTCGTCACCGCGCGGCGTGGTGCGCGTCGCGCTGTTCCCCTCCGGCGCGTTCCTGCTGCTCCCGGGTGTGCTGCGGCACATCGCCGAGCACCCGGCGGTCCGGTTGGAGGCTCGCGACGTCGACATGGTGCCGTCGGAGGTCCCCCGCCTCACGGCCGACTTCGACCTGGTCGTCACGCACCGGGACGACCAGGCCCCGCCCCACGACGGCGAGCGGGTCGCGGTCACGCCGCTGCTGCGCGAACCGCTGGACGTGGCCATGCCGCTCGGGCACCCGCTGGCCGGCCGCGAACGCGTCGAGCTCACCGAGCTGGTCGGCGAACCCTGGCTGAGCGTCGACATCGGATTCCCGGTCGACGACGTGCTGCGCTCGCTGGCGGTCCGCACCGGTGTGCGGCCGACGGTCGTCCAGCGCATCAACGACTTCCGAGTCACCGAAGCGCTCGTCGCCGCAGGTCACGGCATCGCGCTGCTGCCCAGGTACACCGTGAACAGCTCGCAGCTCGTGATGCGCCCGCTCGCCGGGGTCCGCGCGGGCCGCAACATCGAGGTCGTCTCCCGCAAGGGCGCCACCGAACGCCCGGCCGTGCAGGTCGCCCTCGACGCGCTCACCGCCGAAGCCCGCGCCCGGACGGAGGCCAACTCACCGGGGTGAGTTGGCGGCCGCCCAGCGGCAGATCGCGGCGAGTTCGTCGCCGTGCTCGGCGAGCGTGCCGTCCACGACGCCGACGACGGGCAGGTGGCCTTCGCGCACCACGTCCGGCGGCCTCGGGATGTAGCCCTTCTCGTGCACACCCGTGCTGCCCGGGCCCGGGGTGCCCTCGGCGAGGTGTCCGGTGGTGCGGGCGTAGCGCGACAGGACCCGGGGTTCGCGCAGGTCCCGGTCGGTGCCGAACCACTGCTGGCTCAACGGGAACAGCGCGCTGAGCGCGTCCCACCAGCCCTCGGCGGCCAGCACCAGCCCGGGATGCCGCCGGTGCAGCTCCTCGACCAGCAGCCGGTACCCGTCGAACACGTCGTGACGGGGGTCGTTGAAGTAGTAGCCCACGGTGTCCAGGAACGCCGCGTCCACGCCGAACTCCTCGACCAGCGCGGAGATCGACTCCACCAGGTGCGCGCGGAAACCGGGCTCGGCGGGGTTGAGGAAGACCTGATCGCCCTCGCCGGAGCGGTCGGAGTCCCAGTCGGGGCGGTTGAGCAGCTCCACGTAGCGGTCGGTGTCGTTGCGCATCACCGCCCGCTCCCAGTCCGGGTACTGCGCGACGTTGGCGCCGTGCCCGCCGAACATCGGCATCAACCGGAACCCGAGCTCGTGCGCGGTGCGGACGAGCTCGGCGAACCCCTCGTCGCCGCCGAGATCGGCACCGGGCCGGTAGCGCGGGTAGGCGTAGTAGTAGCGGCCTTCCCAGCCGGGCAGGTAGGCGAGCACGCGATGCGGGTCGATGTGCTGCGCGATGAAGCGGAGGGCCTCGCTCATCCGCGGGAACGTGTTGAACACGTAGCCGGTCCAGTGCTGGCCGTGCAGCGTCACGACCAGCGCGGTGTCCCGCAGCCAGCCGGGCACGTCCGGCCGGGACGCCCACGGCCGCAGGCCGTGCGCGTACTCGACGAAACGCAGGTGCTCGTCCAGGTCCTGGTCCGGTGACGAGGCGTCCTGGCGCAGCCGGATCTCCGGGACCCGGCACGTCGTCGAGCGGGCCGACGCGGCGGGCACGTGCACCAGCTCCGCGATCGGCTCGGAGGAGTGGGCGGGCGCGTTGACGTGCAGCACGTGCCTGCGCACCGACGGATCCCGGACGCTCAGCAGCGAGCAGTCGGACTCCGCGCCGACGGCGACCCACGGCGTCGCCCAGTCCGGGCTCGGGTACTCCAGCTGGAAGCGCGCGTGGTGGCTGTGCGAGCGACCGGTGTTCGGCGCCCACCAGCCGGCGCTCAGCTGCCGCTCCGGCAGCCCGCGCAGCAGCAGCTTGACGGCCTTGATCGGCTCGGTGTGCTCAGCCGTGATCGACCAGCTCAGCACGCCGTCCCGGAGCACGACCTCGGCGTCGACGGCACCGGCGTCGACGGTGCGCTGCTGCCCGAGCGCGGCGTAGCCGGTGCGCAGGCGCACGCGATCGGCGTCGACGAGCGGTTCGGCGGGTCGCAGGCCGTAGCCGTTGGCGGTGGTGAACACCTGAACCGACCAGCTCAGCGGTCCGCCCGGGACGGGGAAGCGCGGATCGCGGGGATCGAAGCTCAGGTCGGTGTCGATCAGGCTCATCTCGGCACCGATGCGTAGCCGATCGCCTTCTCCACCAGGTAGGCGAGGCTCTCGGCCTCCTCCGCGGTGAAGATCAGGGTGTCCCCGGGCGGTAGCACGACTCCGACGCGGTCTCCCATGACCAACACGGTCACGTTCCCGCAACCGTTCGACGTGGCGCACTCGATGCGCCACCGCAGCTGCTCCGTCGGATCTTCGGTCGGCCACATAGCCACATCACTGAACCGTGCGAACTCTCGAACATCAAGTTTCATAGACCGTTCGAGTGATGATCTGCTGCGGGAGATAGAAGAGGAGAAGCGGCAATGCCCCGACGTTTCCCCCGTCTGCGCCGCTTCTCCTCAACTAGTTCTCCCCCAGGGGCGCCGCCTGCATCCCCGCGACGTGAGTCCATGATGCCGGTTCGCGGCGCCGGGCAATACCGACTTTGGTCGAGTCCGTTCCCCGATTGAGCGTGAGGGTCGTCCTCGGCCGATGGGCCGTGCGGGCTCGTGGATCCCCAGGTCCGGCCCGCTCTGCCCTGTTACCGGAGTTGTGCCCGTGACCGGCGATTTTCCGCCACCCGGTGCCCGGTGACGGCCGAGAGGCAGTCCGTACCCTTGCAGGAGCCGAACTGCGCTTGCCCCCGACCAGAACGGATTTCCATGATCGAGTGGCTGAACACGATCCCAGCCGGGGTGATCTACCTGGTGGTCGCGGGAGTCATCGGGCTGGAGAGCGTGGGAATCCCACTGCCCGGCGAGATCCTGCTGGTCAGCGCCGGTGTCGCAGCCTCGCACGGGGTGATCAACCCGATCCTGCTCGCCACCTTCGCCTCGATCGGGGCGATCGTGGGCGACTCGATCGGCTACGCCGTCGGCAAGCGCTTCGGCCGGAAGCTGCTGACCTGGCTGGGCACCAAGCTGCCGAAGCACTTCGGTCCCAAGCCGCTGGCCCAGGCCGAGAAGCTCTTCGAGCGCTGGGGTGCTTGGACGGTCTTCGGCGGCCGGTTCGTGGCGCTGCTGCGCATCCTCGCCGGGCCGCTCGCGGGCAGCCTCGGCATGCCCTACCGCAAGTTCCTGCTGGCCAACGCCACCGGCGGCATCGCGTGGGCGGGCCTGGTGACCGCCCTGTCCTACGGGTTCGGCCTGGTCGCGGGGCAGTGGTTCCACCGCTTCTCGTGGATCGGCCTGGTCATCGCCGTCGGCTTCGCCTGGTGGAGCACCCGCATCATCCAGAAGCGAGTCGAACGAGCCGAAGCCGCAGAAGAACCGGAACCGGCCCAATCCAGCTGAACCCCCCGGCCAGAACGCCCCCGGGCGACAACTGCCCCTCGGGGTTGAACCACCTCACCCCGGCACGGTGGCGACCGGAACACGGCGGTAATCGGTCTCCCGATTACGGCGGTGATCCGGGTGGTGAACGGAATACCGCCGTAATCAGGACCCGGGATACCGCCGTAATCGGGTGCCGGATCACGGCGGTAATCGGGTTAGAGCCGGGGACGGCTGGGTCGGGTCAGCGGGAGGCCCGATTGGCGGCCGACACGACCGCGCGGAGCATGGCCGCGATCGTCGAGGTGTCCACGCCGACGCCCCAGAAGACGTCGTCGCCGACGGCGCACTCCAGGTAGGCCGCCGCACGGGCGTCGTCGCCCGAGGTGAGCGCGTGCTGGTGGTAGTCCAGGACGCGGATGTCGTAGCCCACGGTGCTCAAGGCGTCGACGAAGGCCGATACCGGCCCGTTGCCGCGACCGGTGATCTCGCGCTGCTCGCCGTCCACGACCACCGACGCGGTGATCGTCTCGTCGCCGGACTCACCCGACGAGCTCTGCCGGACCAGCTTCAGCGGCGCGTCGGCCTCCAGGTACTCGGCGGAGAACGCCGTCCACATGTCGGCCGGGCTGACCTCGCCGCCCTCGCCGTCGGTGTGGGCCTGCACGGCCTTGGAGAACTCGATCTGCAGCTTGCGCGGCAGCTCCAGCTGGTGCTCGGTCTTCATCACGTACGCCACGCCGCCCTTGCCGGACTGCGAGTTGACCCGGATGACGGCCTCGTAGCTGCGGCCCACGTCCTTGGGGTCGATGGGCAGGTACGGGACCTCCCACGGGTGCTCGTCGACGGAGCGGCCCGCCTTCTCGGCCTCGGCGCTCAGCGCGTTCAGGCCCTTGTTGATGGCGTCCTGGTGGCTGCCGGAGAACGCCGTGTAGACGAGCTCGCCGCCCCACGGGTGCCGCTCGGCGACCGGCAGCTGGTTGCAGTGCTCGACGGTGCGCTTGACGTAGTCGATGTCGGAGAAGTCGATCTGCGG
Source organism: Saccharopolyspora karakumensis (assembly GCF_004349225.1). Lineage (NCBI taxonomy): Bacteria > Bacillati > Actinomycetota > Actinomycetes > Pseudonocardiales > Pseudonocardiaceae > Saccharopolyspora > Saccharopolyspora karakumensis. The sequence continues at coordinate 55,789 of NZ_SMLA01000009.1, read as the reverse complement.
GTCGATGCCCTGGCTGAACAGGTTCATGCCCAGCGCGACCAGGTCGACGTTGCCGGTGCGCTCACCGTTGCCGAACAGGCAGCCCTCGATGCGGTCGGCGCCGGCCTGGTAGCCCAGCTCCGCGGCGGCGATGCCGGTGCCGCGGTCGTTGTGCGGGTGCAGCGACAGGATCACCGAGTCGCGGCGGGCCAGGTTGCGGTGCATCCACTCGATGGAGTCCGCGTAGACGTTCGGGGTGGCCATCTCGACGGTGGCGGGCAGGTTCAGGATGACCGGCCGCTCCGGGGTGGGCTGCCAGATCTCGGTGACCGCGTCGCACACCTCGACGGCGTAGGACAGCTCGGTGCCGGTGTAGGACTCCGGCGAGTACTGGAACCGGAAGTCGGTGTCCGGGTACTTGCCCGCCAGCTCCAGGGCCAGTTCGGCACCCATCTTGGCGATCTTCTTGATGCCTTCGCGCTCCTCGCGGAACACCACGCGGCGCTGCAGGATCGAGGTCGAGTTGTAGATGTGGACGATGGCCTTCGGCGCGCCCTCCAGAGCCTGGAAGGTGCGCTCGATCAGCTCCGGCCGGCACTGGGTCAGCACCTGGATGCGCACGTCCTCGGGGATGGCGCCGTCCTCGATGATCTCGCGGACGAAGTCGAAGTCGGTCTGGCTGGCCGCCGGGAACCCGACCTCGATCTCCTTGTAGCCCATCTGCACGAGCAGCTCGAACATGCGGCGCTTGCGGGCGGGCGACATCGGGTCGATCAGCGCCTGGTTGCCGTCGCGCAGGTCGACGGCGCACCACAGCGGGGCCTGGGTGATCCGCTTGTCCGGCCAGGTGCGGTCGGGCAGCGACACGTCCTCGACGAGCTCGTGGAACGGCTTGTACCGGTGGGAGGGCATCGAGCTGCCCCGCTGCGGGTTCCACGACGGCTGACCGGCGGGCGCGGGCTTGGACGGCTTGCGCACACGGCCGGTGAACGGGGCCTGCGCGTCGGGGTTGTTGCTGCTCATGAGAGGCGTTCTCCTGGTCGCTTACCGGTTCTCGGACTGCATGGGAGACCGGCGCGTTCGTACCCCGCGACGAGGGGCCGGTCTAGGAGACCCCGTCGCGGCGGCGAAGCAGGAGAACGCGAGCCACGGAGCAAGGCTAACCGCAACAAGGGCCTGCAACGCAAGCGGCCTTTCCAGATCGTGGGACCAGGTGGCCGGTCGCGGGCGAACAACCCTGCCGATTTCGCCGGTTCTCGTGCAACACTGTGATCGTGACCGAGGAAGTTCGTACCGGCGCCCACGAGAGTGGTGTGCGCCGCGCTGACCTGCGACGCGGGTGGGGCCGTTTTGTCGACGTGCTGATCCTGGTGGTGCGCTGGGCGGGGTTGGTGTGCGCCTCGCTGCTGGCGATCCATGTGATCCTCACCATCGGCTCCGCGAACCCGGACAACGGCATCACCCAGTTCGTGGCCTCCGTCGCCGATCCGCTCGCCCTCGGCTTCCAGGACCTGTTCACCCCGGCCGACCCGCAGCTGGCGGTCCTGCTCAACTACGGCATCGCGGCCATTTTCTGGCTGGTCATCACCTCCATCGCCCGGCGGATCCTCGCGGCCCTGCGCTGATCCGCGCTTCGGTGTGACGCACACCGTCGTGTGATCCCGTCTTCGCGGAGACCGCCGCGGCAGCTCGGCTTGGCAGGATCGGGGTGACCCCCGGTCGCTCGGCGTGGAGCGCAGGCCACGGCGACCCGAAGGGATAGCGGTTGACCAGCGGCGCGCTCCCGAGACTCGAAGCACCTGCCTGGCTGCGGCGGATGCTGCGCCCGATCGCCATCCCGACTGACTGGACCCGCGTCGTCGCGGCCGCCGTCGGAGTCGGGGCTCCGCAGGTCGTCGGTCTGCTCACCGGACGCACCGACGAAGCCGTGCTGGCCTCGGTCGGCGCGCTGTGCGCGAGCTTCTCCGACGTCACCGGCTCCTACCGGTTCCGGCTGCGGCGCCTGGCGATCGCCGTGGTGCTCGGCGCGATCGGCTTCGCCGCGGGAGCGCTCGCCCCCGATCCGCTGTGGGCGGTGGTGGCCGTGCTGGCGGTGTCGGTTCCGTCGGTGCTGGCCAGCAGGTTGGGGGAGCTGTGGTCCTCCGGCGGCGCGCACATGCTGACCTTCTGCGTGGTGGCGACCGGACAGCGCTCCCCGGTGCTCGCTCTGCACGAGCAGGTCGCCTGGTTCCTGGCCGGTGAGCTGCTGGTCCTGGCGCTGGCGGCGGCGACCTGGCCGGTGCGCGGAACGGCCCCGGCCAGGGACGCGGTCGCGGAGATCTTCACCGCGATCCTGCGGATGTTCGGGCCCGGCGAGACGATCACCGCTCGGCAGCGGCTGACCAAGGCGCTCGACACCGCGCACGACGTGCTCATCGGTGGTGCGTCGATGTCGCGCAGCCGGGTCCGCGACCGGCTGCACCTGATCTACCTGCGCGCGACCCCGGTGGTGGAGGCGGCCGTGTCGGTCGCGCACGCCGGGATCACCCCGCCGCTGCGCACCCGCGAGGCGCTGGCGGAGCTGGCCCGCTGCGTCCGCACCGGCGAGCTCCCGCCCCGATTCCAACCGGGTCCGACCGACTCCGCGCTGGTCAGGGCGCTGGACGAGGGGATCGCCGCGCTCGTCGACGCGTTCCGCGACGCCAAGCTCGCCCCGGCCCCGGGTGGGCAGCGGAAGCGGTTGAGCATCGGCGCCACGACCTGGTGGCAGGTGCTGCGGATGCTGCTGTGCTTGGCGCTGGCCGAGGGGTTCGCCCTGCTCGCGGGCCTGGAGCAGGGCTACTGGATCGCGCTGACGGTCGCGCTGGTGCTGCGTCCCAACTCCGGTTCGGTGTTCGCCCGGACCGTGCTGCGCGCGCTCGGCACGATCCTCGGCGTGCTGGTGGCGTGGGCGCTGCTGGCGCTGCTGCCGCCCGGCTGGTGGCTGGTGCCGTTCATCGTCGCCTTGGCCGGGAAGCTGCCGGTCGCGCTGAGCAGGCACTACGGGCTGTTCAGCGCGGTGGTGACGGCGCTGGTGCTGCTGCAGATGAGCCAGCAGGCGCAGTTCTACCCCGCGGCGCGGCTGGTGGACACCTTCGTAGGCTGCGCGATCGTGCTGGTCGTCGGGTTCCTGCTGCGCGGCGTGCGGGGCGGACCGTCGCTGCGGGACGGTGTCGCCGACGCGGTCGAGTCGGTGGCCGATTACCTCTCCCGCTCGCTGTCCGGCGCCGAGCACGGGCGTCCGGCGCTGCGCCGCCGCACCTACCGGCAGCTCGCCGACCTGCGCTCTCGCTTGCAGCAGCTGCTGATGAGCCCGGACCGCCACGCCGAGGCCGAGGCCTGGTGGCCGACGATCGCCGTGCTGGAGCGGGTCGTCGACGCGGCCACCGAGCAGGCCGTCCGAGCCGGCGACTCCGACCTGCAGCAGGCGCAGCGCCTGGTGTCCACGATGCGCACGGTCAACCGCCGCCTGCGCGCTGATCCCGAGGTCCGCCCGGACTCCCTGCACGCCGAGATCGACGCGATCTACCACCACATGGCGGCCAGGTGATCGGCGTCAGGCGATCTCGTGGAGGGTGGCGTGCAGGCGTTCCGCGGCTTGCCAGACGTCGACGTGGGAGAGCCAGGCCGGGGCGAAGTTGAAGCGGATCAGGTCGGGCTCGACGAACTCCACCAGCACGCTGCGGTCCGACAGCAGATCGGCGATGCGCTGCGCCTGCTCGTGCCGGAGGCAGACCTGGGCACCGCGCGGGGAACCGGCCGTGCGCACCTCGATCGCGGCATCCGGGCAGAACCCGCCGACGCGCTCCAGGAACAGCTCCACCAGGCCCGACGTCTTCGCCGCGAGCGCTCCGACCGGGACACCGTCGAGGTTGGCCAGCACGTCCCGCAGTTCGGCCGCCGCGAGGGTCGCGGCCGGTCCGGCGAAGCCGTCGGCAAGCGGGTGCCGCAGGCCGCCGGTCGGGGAGGACGCCATGTGCCGTTCGGCGACGAAGCCGAAGGACGGCGCGGTCGTGCTCCCGCCCAGGAACTTGTGCCCGCATCCGATCGCGAAGTCCGCGCCCCACCCGTGCAGGTCGACGTCCAGCGCTCCCGCCGAGTGGCTGAGGTCCCACAGCGTCAGCGCTCCGCCGCCGTGGATCCGGGCGGTGATCGATTCAGCGTCGCGCACGGCGCCGGTGCGCAGGTCCACGTGCGAGAGCGCGACCACCGCGATCTTCTCCAGCGGCAGCGAGGCGAGGTCGTCGACGCCGTCGATCAGCTGCAACCGGCCGCCGATGTGGTCGGCGGCGGACTGGGCGAGGCAGCGGTCGATGCCGAAGCAGTCGCGCCCGACGGCCAGCACCGGCCGTCCGGGACGGAGTTCGGCGGCCGCGACCAGTGCCTTGAACAGGTTGATCGAGGTCGATTCGGCGACGGTGAGCTCCCCGGCGGCCGAGCCGACCAGCGGGGCCAGGGCGTCTGCCGCGAGCCGCGCCTCGCGGCGCCACTCCGGCTCGCCGGAGGTGCGGCCGCTGCGCGGTTCCCAGCGGTGCTGGACGAACCGGCGCAGTCGCGCGGGCGAGGTGCGGGGCATCGGACCACCGCTGTGGCCGTCGAGGCGGATGACTCCGGGGACGAGGTCGTAGCGCAGGCGCAGTCCAGCGAGCACGTCGGCGTCATCAAGCGCTTCCGCGGTCGTTCTGATACTCGTCCACACGAGTGAAGTCATACCGCATCAGAGAACCACATGTAACCGAAGTGGTGATCAATTGCCGAAAATGGGAAGTCGGCGTAATGCGACCGGACCATCGTTGTGGTCCGTTCAGCTCCGGGCAGGTGCGGTGGGGGATGTTCTCGGTGCACTCCCGCCGATTCCGGGAATTCGCCACCGGTTCAGCGCGCTTGCTCCGCGCACTCCCGGCACGTCTTCGCCGAGTTCGCCAGCGCGGAATGCGCGGCCGCGGTGCCCGCGGCGATGATCAGCAGCAGCGGCCAGTTGTCGGCCAGCGGTAGTGCGGTGGCCAGGGCGATCGTGGTCAGCGGCATCGCGATGCTGGCGGCGGTGCCCGTCCAGGCCATGATCAGCGGTAGCCGGTCGGGCACCGAGAGCCGCCGGGTGATCAGCAGCGCGGCGCAACCGACGATCGCGGCGGTGCCGGCGATGGTGGCCAGCAGCTGCGCGGTCTGCGACGGCGGGATGCCCTGATCGCGGCCGATCGTCCACGCCAGGTGCCAGCAGCCGAGCAGCGCCGGCACGGTCACCAGCAGCGCGAACGCGGTGTGCCGGGTCTGGGCGACGGTGAGCTCCCGCTGGCAGCTGGGCGCGACCTCGGCGGGCGTGCCGAACTCGCGCACGGCGTCCCGCACGGCTTCCTCGGGGGGCAGCCCGGCTTCGACGCGCGCGGCGGCGGTGTCGGCCAGGCCGTCGCGGATCTCCTGCACCATGCGCGCTTTCACGCGCGCGGGCCCGCGCAGTTCGGCGGCGAGCTCGTCGGCGTAGCTCTCGATCGCGTTCACGCGTTGCTCCCGGGGTTGAGCACGGCGCCGATCGCGGCGGTGAACTGCCGCCAGTCGGCGCGCTCACCGGCCAGGCTGCGCCTGCCTTCGTCGGTGAGCCGGTAGCAACGCCGACGCCGTTCGCCGATCGATTCCCAGCGGCTGGCCAGCAGGCCGAGTCGTTCGAGGCGCTTCAGGGCGGGGTAGATGGTCCCGGTGCGCAGTTCGAGCGCACCGCCGCTGCGGTTCATGACCGCGGTGATGATCGCGTAGCCGTGCAGCGGGCCGGGTTCGAGCACGGCGAGCAGCAGGCCGTCCAGGTGTCCTCGAACCGCGTCCGCCTTCATGCGTCTCATCATATCGGGTGAAGGTAGGCAGGGTATATATTGGCTGCCAACTTATTGGTGCGCGATGACCCACGGAGGTCCTGAGATGACCGCGCTGCTGCTGTCGGTGCACGTCCTGGCGGCGATCGTGCTGATCGGTCCGATCGCCGTCGCCGCCTCGCTGTTCCCGCGCCACGCCCGCACCGAACCGGACGCCGGCGTCGCCCGGCTGCTGCACCGGATCTGCCGCGGTTACGCGCTGGCCGGCATCGCGGTCCCGGTGTTCGGCCTGGCCACCGGCCTGCAGATGGGTGTCCTGGGAGACCCGTGGTTGCTGATCTCGATCGTCCTGACGGTGATCGCGGCGGCCCTGCTGGCGCTGGTGATCCTGCCCGCGCAGGCCGCGATGCTCACCGAACCGGCGGCCGCGGTCGCCAAGCGGCTGACCGCGACCACCGGCGTCTTCAACCTGCTGTGGGCGGCCGTGGTCGTGCTCATGATCGTCCGCCCCGGCTCGTCGACCGGGGCCTGAGGCGTGCGCGCGCTCAAGATCGCCGCGACCGCCGAGGTCCTGACCCTGGCGCTCCTCCTGCTCAACCTGGCCACGATCCACGCGCGGGGCGTCAGCTCCCTGGTCGGCCCGCTGCACGGCACGGCCTACCTGATCACGATCGCGATGGCGCTCACGACCATCCCGACCCGAGCCCGCTGGCTCTCCATCATCCCCGGAGTGGGAGGCCTCCTGGCTCTCTCGCGCCACCCGGCCGGGTGAGGAATTCGAATCCCCGCCTCGAAACCGCAGGTCAGAAGAGGGGAGTGCCCCAGGAGTCGGTGAAGACGAGGTCGGTGAGGGGCTTGCGGACTCGGGGGCGGAGCTCCTTGTCCACGAGGCGCTCCGGCATGTCGTCGAGGTTGCCGAGGTCGCCGATCGCGATCGCCACCATCGGCTCGAAGTCGTCCGGGACCGAGAACTCCACGCGGGCCGCCTCGCGGTCGAAACCGGCCATCTGGTGCGCGTGCAAGCCCTCCGCAACGGCCTGCAGGACCAAGTTCTGGGCGGCCAGCGCGAGCCCGTACTCGCCGTAGGGCATCGGTTCGCCGTCGGAGTTGACCGACTGCGCGACGCCGATCGCCAGCGCGGCCGCGTCACCCGCCCAGCCCTTGTTGCCGCGCGAGAGCGTGCCGTGGATGCGGTCGAAGGTCGACTCGCCGCGGCGGGCGGCGATGAACCGCGCGGGCTGCGAGTTGCCCCACGACGGAGCCCACCGGGCGGCCTCGAACAACGCGGTGAACTGCGCGTCGTCGATCGTCGCCGCCGGGTTCAGCGCGCGCGGGCTCCAGCGCTCGGCCAGCAGCGGGTGCAGCGGAACCGAGGTGTCCGCGGTCTTGTCCAGTTCGGTCACCGAAAACCTCCCGACAGCGGAGTGCGCACGTCGCAGCCGCGAGGACCACCCTCGCAGCTCAGCCGCCGAGGTTCCACCACCCGCGTCGCCGGCGGGACGAGTCAGATGGCGTACTGCCAGGCCGTCAGCGAGTAGGCGCCGAGCCAGGAGCCGAAGAAGACCAGCAGCACCGCCGTGGTGACGGCCGTGGCCGGCGTCCTCTTGCTCAGGCCGATCGCGACCGGGATGAGCAGCGGGAACGCGGGCAACATCAACCGCACCTTGGAGTACATCAGGCCGTCCGAGCCCAGGTCCAGCACCAGGACGGCGGCGGCGAACAGCACGAGCGGCCACGGCAGCCGGTGCCAGACGCACAGCGCCAGCAGCACGATCGCCGCCAGCACCACCCAGACCGTGAAGGTCTCGAAGACCGACTTGTCCTCGGTCAGCGCCTCGACCACGAACTGCGCGGTCTTCGCGCCGCCGTCGAACGCCGACGACCAGCCGCGGGCCTGCAGCTCGAAGTAGCCGTTGATCTTGCCGGTCTGCAGCCCCACCCAGCCGATGTAGGCGATCATGCCCAGCGGTGCGAGCAGCACGGCGAGCCACGGCCGCCAGGAGTCCCGGCGCTGGACGATCGCGATCACCGCGGCCAGCCCGATCACACCGACGAGGGCGGCGGCGGTCGGCCGGATCAGCCCGGCGGCCGCGCAGCACAGCCCGGCCAGCGGCCAGTTGCGCTCGACCACGCCGATCAGCGCCCAGATCGACAGCGCGCAGAACAGCGCCTCCGAGTAGGCCATCGACAGCACCACCGACATGGGCGCCGCGGCGAACAGCACCACCAGCAGCAGCCCGACCCGGCGGGTGCCGCCGAGCCGCTCACCCAGCCGCGCCAGGCCGTAGGCGGCGACGACGCCGCAGATCAGGCTCGCGGTGATCGCCGCGCCGATCGTGCTCACGCCCGGGACCAGCGCGATCGCCATGATCAGCAGCGGGTAACCGGGGAAGAAGGCCAGCGGGGTCTCCGGGTACCGGTGCCCGAAGCCGTCCACCATGCTCGGGTTCACGCCGCCGTAGCCGTGGGCGGCGATCTCGGTGTACCACTGCCCGTCCCAGGCGTTGAGGTTGTCCAGCAGGGATTCGTCGTTGACTGCGGAGAGCCAAGCTAGTACGAGCAGTCCCACCAGCCGAATTGCGAGGTAGACCACAGCCGGGGTCAGCGCGATGATCATCCGGCGCTGCTGCGGTGTACCCGGTCGCGTGCCGGAGCTCGCTCGCGACGCCTGCTGTTTCCGCTGCGTAGCCGCAGTGTTTCCGGTATCCCCCAGGGGTGGTTCCAGCGCGCCCTGCGTGGTGGACAACACTACGCTCCGCTCTTGTCGACAATCGCGTCCAACAGGGTAGACGTGGCCTTCGTGATTGGGGTTCACCCCCAGTGGTCGGTAGGCTAGTCCGGCAGCGGAGCGACCTGGTAGAAGGCCGTTTCGGTCGTGATCGACCGACGCTGTCTCCCGCCGGTCGCGGGGCGGAGGGCGCATCCCATCAGCGGATGTCCCACTGCTCTTCGTCCACCCGGTGTCAGCACGGGGACAACCCGTGCCCGGGACGGCCGCAGCGGTCGAGGAGGTTTGTTTCACGTGGCGCTCGTCGTCCAGAAGTACGGCGGTTCCTCACTCGAGAGTGCTGATCGCATCAAGCGGGTCGCCGAACGCATCGTCGAGACCCGCAAAGCGGGCAACGACGTCGTGGTCGTCTGCTCCGCGATGGGTGACACCACTGACGAGCTGCTCGACCTCGCCAAACAGGTCAACCCGGCACCGCCGGAGCGGGAACTCGACATGCTGCTGACCGCGGGGGAGCGGATCTCCAACGCGCTGGTCGCGATGGCCGTCGAGTCGCTCGGCGTGGAAGCCCAGTCGTTCACCGGCTCGCAGGCCGGCATGATCACCACCTCGGCGCACCAGAACGCGAGGATCGTCGACGTCACGCCGGGCCGCATCCAGGAGGCGCTGGCCGAGGGCCAGGTCGCGCTCGTCGCCGGGTTCCAGGGCGTTTCGCAGGACACCAAGGACATCACGACGCTCGGTCGTGGTGGCTCGGACACCACCGCGGTCGCGGTGGCGGCTGCCATGAACGCCGACGTGTGCGAGATCTACACCGACGTGGACGGCATCTACACGGCCGATCCGCGCATCGTGCCCGACGCGAAGCACCTCGACCACATCACCTACGAGGAGATGCTGGAGATGGCGGCGACCGGCGCGAAGGTGCTGCACCTGCGCGCGGTGGAGTACGCCCGCCGCTACGGCGTGCCGCTGCACGTCCGCTCGTCTTACTCGCCCAAGCCCGGCACGACAGTGTCCGGTTCAGTGGAGGACCTTTCCGTGGAACAGGCGATGATCACCGGCGTCTCGCACGACCGGTCGGAGGCCAAGGTCACCGTGCGCGGTGTGCCGGACAACCCGGGCGTCGCGGGCCGCATCTTCCGCGTGGTCGCCGACGCCGAGATCGACATCGACATGGTGCTGCAGAACATCTCCGGCACCGCGTCCGGCAAGACCGACATCACCTTCACCGTGGCCCGCAGCAACGGCGCGGTCGCCGTGGCGGAGCTGGAGAAGATCTCCGGTGAGGTCGGCTTCGAGGAGGTCGTCTACGACGACCAGGTCGGCAAGGTCTCGCTGGTCGGCGCGGGCATGCGCTCGCACCCCGGCGTGACGGCCACGTTCTGCGAGGCGCTGTCCAACGCGGGCGTCAACATCGACATCATCAACACCTCGGAGATCCGCATCTCGGTGCTGATCCAGGACACCCAGCTCGACACCGCCGTGCAGGCCCTGCACGCGGCCTTCGAGCTCGGTGGCGACGAGGAAGCGGTCGTGTACGCGGGGAGTGGTCGCTGATGGCACCCACGCTCGCGATCGTCGGCGCCACCGGTGCCGTCGGCACGGTCATGATCGACATCATCAACAACCGCGACTCGGTGCCGTGGGGTGAGATCCGGCTGATCGCCTCGCAGCGCTCGGCGGGCAAGAAGATCACCGTCCGCGGCGAGGACAACACCGTGGTCGCGCTGGCCCCCGAGGCGTTCGACGGCGTGGACATCGCGCTGTTCGACGTGCCGGACGAGATCTCCGCCGAGTGGGCCCCGGTGGCCGCCTCGCGCGGTGCCGTCGCGGTCGACAACTCCGGCGCCTTCCGGATGGACCCCGAGGTGCCGCTGGTGGTGCCCGAGGTCAACGCGGAGAAGGTGCACGAGCGCCCCAAGGGCATCATCGCCAACCCGAACTGCACGACGCTGTCGATGATGGCGGCGCTCGGTGCGCTGCACCGCGAGTTCGGTCTGCGCGAACTGGTCGTCTCCTCCTACCAGGCCGCTTCCGGTGCTGGCCAGGACGGCATCGACCGGCTCTACGCGGAGCTGGAGGCGGTGGCCGGCAAGCAGCTCGGCGTCCGCGCCGGTGACGTCGCCGAGGCCCTGGCCGAGGCCGGTCTGTCCGCCGAGACTCCGTTCAAGGCGCCGCTGGCGCTCAACGTGGTCCCGTGGGCGGGTTCCCGCAAGGACGACGGCTGGACCTCCGAGGAGCTCAAGGTCCGCAACGAGTCCCGCAAGATCCTGGGGATCCCGGAGCTGAAGGTCTCCGCGACCTGCGTCCGCGTCCCCGTGCTGACCACGCACTCGCTGGCGGTGCACGCCACCTTCGAGCGCGAGGTGTCGTTGGAGCAGGCGCACAAGCTCTTCTCCGAGCAGCCGACGATCGTGCTGGACGACGACCACGACAACGGCGTGTTCCCGACCCCGGCGGCCGTCGTCGGCGGCGACCCGACCCACGTCGGTCGCGTCCGCCAGGCGCTGGACTTCCCGAACACGCTGGACTTCTTCGTCTGCGGCGACAACCTCCGCAAGGGTGCGGCCCTCAACACCTACGAGATCGCCGAAACCCTCGCCAAGTGATCTGATCACCGGCACGACAAGGGCGCCTTCCTCCTGGTCACAGGGGGTGGGCGCCCTTATCGTTGCTGTGCGGTGGATTCGAAGAGCACTCGAACGTGCGTTTGTCCTCCGTGGAGCGTGGAGCGCGTGATCGGCGCGGCTATTGGTGGAGGCATGTCCGTGATGACCTGGCCCGACCACCTGATGACCTTGGAGGAGTTCGAGCAACTCCCCGAGGACAACTCGCGGCGCTACGAGCTCCAGGAAGGCGTCCTCCACGCGACCCCGAAAGCAGCCGGCTACCACCAGTTCGTTCTCACTCGGCTCTCCGCTGTGCTCGATAGGATCCTGCCGGAAGGCTGGGCGGTGGTCAGCGAGCCGGAAGTCGTGATCACCCGGACTTATCCGCCCGCGGTCCGGGTTCCAGACGTGATCGTGCTGGGATTGGATCGGATCCTGGAACAGCCGACGCGGTTCCACGCACAGGACGTCGCGGTCGCGGTCGAGGTGCTGTCTCCAGGTTCGCGGCGCGTGGACAACCTCGTCAAACGATCCGAGTATGCCGAGGCGGGGATTCCCTTCTACTGGATTCTCGACATCGCGGACCAGCCGAGGTTCGCTGCGCATCGCCTGGTCGACGGTGTTGACAAGGAGGACTTCAACGGCACCGGTGTGTTCATGACTGGGGAGCCCTTCGACCTGCGGATCGATCTCGGCGCCTTGAGGACCCGGATCGTGCCGAAGCGGGAGTGATCCTGGGCACCCCGCCTGGGCCGAACGGGTGCGAATCGGACGGATAGGTTCGTGGCATGAGCTCTGTCCCGGTCGTTCTGGGTGTCGATCTCGGCACCACCGCCACCAAGGTCGTCGCCGCAGGCACCGATGCGCGGGTGCTGCACACCACCGAGCGCGGCTACCCGCTGCGCACCGATGAGCCGGGTGAGGCCACCCAGGACGCCGCGGAGGTGCTGCGGGCCGCGATCGAGGCGCTGGCCGACTGCGCGGCGTGGGCGCGGGAGCAGGGGCACGAGGTCGCCGGGCTGTCGTTCAGCAGCGCGATGCACACCCTGGTCGGGCTGGACTCCCGAGGCGAACCCGCCACGCGCGCGTTCAACTGGGCCGACACGCGGGCCGCCGAGATCGCCGCGCGGCTGCGCGCCGAGCCGGAGACGTCCTCGGCGCTGCACCGGGCGACCGGAACTCCCGTGCACACCCAGTCGGTCATGGTGAAGCTGGCCTGGCTGACCTCGGGCGGAGCCGACATCGGCGAGGTCGAGCGCTGGTGCGCGCTCAAGGATTTCGTCGTCACCGCCTTCACCGGCGAGTTCGTCACCGAGCACTCGCTGAGCTCCGGCAGCGGCCTGCAGGACATGCACTCGCTGACCTGGCACGAACCCGCGCTGGAGGTGGCGGGCATCCGCGCCGAGCAGCTGCCCGAACTCCGCGAGCCGACCGCCTCCGTCCCGCTCGCGCCGCAGGTCGCCGAGGCCGTCGGGCTCCCAGCGGGGTTGCCGGTCGTGCTCGGCGGCGGTGACGGGCCGCTGGCCAACCTGGGTGTGGGCGCTGTGGCTCCCGGCGTGGCGGCGTTGTCGCTGGGCACCAGCGGCGCGCTGCGGGTGACCCGGGACAAGCCGGGCGTGGACGACCGCTGCCGCACCTTCAGCTACGCGATCGCCGACGGCCTGTGGGTGATCGGTGGCGCGGTGAGCAACGGCGGCGTCGCCGGCCAGTGGGCCGCGGAGGCGTTCGGCGTGGACGTCGCGGACCTGCTCGACGAGGCCGCCCAGGTCCCGGCCGGGGCCGACGGCCTGATGGCCCTGCCGTACCTGCTCGGCGAGCGCGCCCCCTGGTGGGAACCGGGTCTGACCGGGGCCTTCCTCGGCTTGCGCCGCTCGCACGGCCGCGCCGAGATGACCCGCGCCGTCATCGAGGGCGTCGCCCAGCAGCTCGCCCTGGTCCGCGACGCGGTCACCGAATCCGGCGCCGAGGTCCGCGCGGTGCGCGCGACCGGCGGGGGTTTCCGCAGCCGCATCTGGGCCGGGACCATCGCCTCCGCGCTGAACACGAACCTCGACCTGGCCGAAGGCAGCGGCGGATCGGGTCTGGGCGCGGTCCTGCTGGCCTGGCGGGCTCTGGGCGAGATCGACTCCTTGGCCCACGCCGCGGAACTGGTCGCCGTCGAGTCCCAGGTCGCCCCGGATGCGGCCGCTGCGGAGCTCCTGGCCCGCCGCCGGCCCCTCATCGACCAGCTCCACCGAACCCTCCGCGACCTGTCCCTCTGACTTCGGCCCGCTCCTGAGGCGGATCAGCCGCGGGAGTGCCGGCCCGAGGGGGTCGGATCGACGTAGTGGGAGGACTCGTCGGGGTCCGGTTTGGCGTGGCTGCCGGTGGGCTGGTTGACCGCGGAGCGGGACTCGCCCTGCTCCGGCTCGGCCCGGCGCCGGCGGCCCGTGCTGGTGCCCACCTCGCGGAGCGCTCGGCGCCCGGTCGGTTGGTCGTTCTGCTGCAGGAACTGGGTGGCGGGGGTCTTCCCGGGGGCGTTGGTGCTGCGCGCCGAGGGCGACCACTCGCCCTGGCGGGCTTGGGCGGCCGCGTGCTCCTGGCGGGCTCGTTCCGCTTCGGCGGCTTGGCGGGCCTGCTCGGCCTCCGCTGCGCGCCGGGCTTGCTCGGCCTCGGCGGCCTGCCGGGCGCGCTCGGCTTCGGCCGCCTGACGGGCTCGTTCGGCCTCCGCGGCCTGGCGGGCCTGTTCCGCTTCGGCGGCTTGGCGGGCCTGCTCGGCCTCCGCTGCGCGCCGGGCCTGCTCGGCCTCCGCTGCGCGCCGGGCCTGCTCGGCCTCGGCGGCCTGCCGGGCCTGCTCAGCCTGCGCCTGCGCCTGGGCCTGGGCGGCGCGGGCTTGTTGCTGAGCTTGGGCCTGGGCGGCTTGCTGCGGCTTCCCCTGGGCCTGGATCTGGTGCAGGATCACGCGTTCCGCACTGCGCAGGACGGTGCGGACCGCGTCGCGGTGAGCGCGGTCGAGCATCGGGTTGACGGCCTGCTCGCGCCAGCGGGAGAGCGTGGCGGTGGCCTCGTCGGCCACGTCGGTCATCATCGCCGTCTCGTCCAGGCCGAGCCGCGCGTGCGGTGAGTGCCCGGAGGCGCCGAGCAGCCGCTTGGCCTCGGCCTGCAAGGGGCGGGCGAAGCGGATCTGCCCGGAGTCCAACGCCGACAGAGCGCGCAGCTCGTTCCACTCGTGGGCGTTGGTGAGCACCCGCTCGAACTCGCCGAGCAGCTGCTGCACCCCCGGACGCGGGTTGGCGCGCAGCACCATGTCCACCGCCAGCAGCGCGGACCGGGCGCGCAGCGCGTCCTGGCGTTCCACGAACTGCGAGTGCAGCGTCTCCTGCAGGGTCGTGAGCCCACTGGTCTCCAGCAGCTGCTGCTGCAGCTGCTGGGCCGTGCCGGCCCCGCCGCGCAGCAGGTCCAGCGAGCGCGCGATGCCGTAGTGGCCGAAGCGCTCCAGCAGCCGCTGCCGGATCTCCGACGGCACGGCCTCCAGCCCTGCCTTGACGAACCGCTCCGCCGACAGCAGCAGCGTGTCCCGGTCGGTGTCGGAGAGCCGCGCCAGGTAGGCGAGGATCTTGAAGTCGTCCTCGGTCATCGTCGACGACGCCTGCCCGAGCAGGCCGACGACCGGGATGAAGTGCTGGGCGAACGCGCTCAGCGTCGGGTCGGCGCGGTAGCGGTCGGCGATCCGCTCGGCGGCGGCCAGCGCGTCGGCGCCGCCGTCGCCGGTCTCGTCGGCGCGGGAGAACGCGACGATGGTGTTGATCGGCACGGAGCGCGCGGTCTGCAGCTCGTTGACCGATTGCAGGAACTGCAGGTCGGTCTGGCGCGGGTAGCGGGTCAGGTAGAGCACCGCGTCGGACTCGGAGAGGATCTGCGCGAGCGCGGAGCGGCCGGTCTCCTGCACGGCCGCCGAGGCCACGCCGGGCGTCTCGATCAGCGTGATGGCCTGCAGACCCGGTGTCGGCGACTCGATGACCAGTCGGGAGACCTCGTCCGGGCGCCAGTGCTGCAGATCCCGGATCGTCGCGGAGTCCAGTGTGGACACCGGCACGTTCTGCACCGCGCCGTGCGGGGTGTGCACCAGGATCTTCGGTTCCGGCCCGTACTGGTAGAACGTCGTGACCTGGGTGCGCTCCTCGGCGTCGGTGGGCGCCAGGGCGGTGCCGATCAGCGCGTTGATCAGCGTCGACTTGCCCGACTTCACCCGTCCGCTGACCGCGATCCGCAGGGGCTGGTCGAGCCGTTCCAGGCGGTCGCGCAGCCACGTCGACGTGCGCGGATCGTCGCGGTAGAACGTCATCGTCCGCATCAGCAGGCCCTTGGCCCGCTCCAGCAGCGCTTCGGTGCTCATGCGGCGGTGATCCGGTTCTGCGTGAGCTGGGTGACCCGCCGGCGGAGCACGGTGATCTCCTCCAGCTTCTGCTTGATCTCCCGCGCCCGCTGGTCGCGGTCCACCGCGCTGCGCTCCGCGGAGCGCTTGATCGCCTGGATGGACTGGCTGATCTCCATCTGGGCGTCCTCGGTGATCCGGGTGAAGTGCTTGTGCAGCGCCTTGTGGATCGCGCGGATGGTGTCCTTCGAGTCCTTGTTGACCTGGAAGATCACCTGCTCGATGTGCCGCTGCACGTTGCTCTTGGCCTCGGTCTGGCGGCGGCGCAGCCGCATGTCCTTCTCTTCCTTGAGGCTCTTGGACCCCAGCAGCACACCGGCCGAGATCGACACGACGTTCATCAGCGGCAGCCCGGCCATCGTGGTGATCAGGCCGAACATCAGCACGCCGCCGTAGGAACCGCGCAGACCGGTGAGGACCTTGTCGGAGTTCTTGTAGTCGGCGCCGGTCGGCAACTTCGGGCCGGGGACCTCGTCGAGCGGGTCCGGTGCCAGCACCGGGTTCAGCTCGGGCGGGCAGCTGAGCTGCTGCGGCGGCATCTGCTCGGCGACCATCTCGGCGAGCCGCTGCTGGCGCTGCTCCAGCCAGCCGAAGGTCTCGCTGATCGCATCGGTGAGCCGGGCCTGCATCCACCGGATGAAGTCGTCCCAGATCATCAGCGGGTCGGCGACCTCGAAGATCTCGTTGACCTCGTGCAGCACCGCCCAGGTGCGTTCCCGGAAGTCGTACTCGATGTCGGTGAACAGCTCGGAGATGCCGTCGTTGAGCGTCTTCTGCCAGTGCTGCGACATGCGGCGCAGGTCCTCGGCCCGGCGCTGCGCGGTCTCCAGCTCGACCAGCGTTTCGGCGGCGGTGCGCGGGTTCTGCGCGGCGAGCTCGGCGCGCAGCGAGTCGTTGATCTGGGTCAGCGCCTCGGAGACGTTGTGCGCCACCAGCCTTCGCGTGAACTGCTCGTGCTGACCGGCGAGCTCGGTCTGCAGGAACTCCAGCAGCTGCGGGAATCCGGACTCGGCGTTGAGGTTGGTGTTGCGCGACTGCATGGCGCGCATCCGGATGTCGGCCGAGACCGGGAACAGCTTCGCCGAGACGCCCGCGTTGCTCAGGTGCTTGCGGTTGACCTCCAGGACCTTCCGCCAGTGCGGGGTCCGGTCGATCTTGGGCATCACCAGAGCGATGTTCGGGCACAGCGCGGTGGCCTGCTTGAGGAACGCGAGCTCGTTGGTGGTCAGTTCCTGGGTCGAATCGGACACCATCAGCAGCGCGTCGGCTTCGGCGACCACGGAGAGTGTCGTGCTGGTGAGAAAAGATGAGACGCTTCCCACACCGGGGGTGTCCATCAGAGCCAGGCCGTTCTGCAGGACCGCTCGGGGGATGCCGATCTCACCCCGCGTCACCGGACGGCCGTTCGCCACGGCGCGTTCCATGTGCTCGCGGACCTGGTCGATGGGTACCGGTGTGCGGTCCAGCGCGATCGGTCCGCGCGCGGGTTCCTGCTCGATCAGCAGGGCCGTGGGTTCGTCGGCGTAGCGCACCAGGGTCGGCACGGTCGTGGTGACGTCGTCGCCGGACGGGCACACGGGAGCGTTCACGATGGCGTTGACCAGCGCGGACTTTCCCTGCTTCGACTCCCCCACGACCAGCACGAGCTGGGTCGGGTCGAGGACCCTGGTCCTGATCTGGCGCAGGCGGCCATGCAGATCGGCGCGCTGCTGCTCGGCGCACTCGGCAGTAGCGCGATCGATCAGTTCTACCAACGCCGTCTCGATCACGGCGGCCATTGTGTCGTGCCGCGGCGGTTAGAGAAACCCAATCGGTTGAACTCACATTGCTGGCGCGCACTCCCCGTGTTGATGAGGCACGCGAGATTTTCCGGAGTGTGAAAAATGCCGGGATCCACTCAGGGAGCGGATCCCGGCATCTTCAGAGCTCAGTCGCGGAGAGCGATCAGAGCAGGCCGTCCAGCGGCAGCGCGTCCGTGGCGGTGCTGGTCAGGTCCTCCAGCGGCTCGCCGACGACCGGGCCCGCGACCGGCAGGTCGCTCGGGGCCGGCAGGTGCGAGGCCACGTCGCCGACCGGGGCCAGCGGAGCGGCGTCCAGCGGCAGCGCCGAGGTGACGTCCTCGACCGGCAGCGCGTCGGTGGGCAGCGCGGAGGACAGGTCGTCGACCGGCAGCGCGGTGACGTCGCCACCGGCAACGGTGTCGGTCACGGAGCTGGCGAGGTCGCCGGCGACCGGGACGTTGGCCACGGCGTCGGTGACCGTGCCGGTGACGTCGCCGAGGGCCTCGGTGCCGACCGGAACGTTGTTGACCAGGTCGCCGCCAGCGGCACCCCCGGCCACGTCGCCCACGACCGGGACGTTGCTCAGCGCGCCGGTGGCGGTGTCGGCGACCTCGCCGACGACCGGGACGTTGGAGACGGCGCCGGTGACGTCACCCGAGGTCACGTCGCCCAGGGCGTCGCCCACGACCGGCACGTTCGCGCCGGCGTCGGTCAGCGTGCCGGCCACACCGGTCACGTCGCCCGAGGTCACGCTGGCGGCCACGTCGCCGACGACCGGGACGGAGCCGATGGTGCTGGTGGCGGTCATCGCGAGGTCGCCCACGACCGGGGCACCGGCCACGACGCCCAGCGCGTCCCCGCCGGCCACGGCACCGGTGGCAGCGCCGACCACGTCGCCGACGACCGGGGCGCCGGAGATGGTGGAGGTGAGGTCACCGGCGATGCCGGTCACGTCGCCCGAGGTCACGTTGCCGACGACGTCGCCCACGACGGGGGCCTCGGAAACGGTGGAGGTCAGGTCACCGGCAACGCCGGTGATGTCGCCCGAGGTCACGTCGCCGACGACGTCGCCCACGACCGGGGCGTCGCCCACGACCTGGGTGACGTTGGCGGCCACGTCGCCCACGACCGGGGCGTTGGTGACCACGTCGGTGACGTTGCCCGAGGCCACGTCGCCGACCACGTTGGTGACGTCACCGTGCACCAGCGAACCGGCGGCCGACGTGACGTTCAGCGAGCTGTCGAACACGTGGGTGGCGGTGCTGGTGACCGAACCGACGGTGGAGGACAGGTCGAGGTTGTCACCGATGTTGACGGTGTTGCCCGACAGGATCTGGTTGCCCGAGAGCACGTCGTGCACGTTGACGACGTTGTGCGAGTCGATGTCGTTGTGCTCGATCTCGACGTTGGTGTCGCCGCTCGTGGCCGGAGCCGGGGTCGGCAGCTGAGCGTCGACGTCGCCGCCGGGGCCGAAGTCGTCAGAGGGGGTGTTCTGCAGCATGCTGAGTTCTTCCTGCTCGTGTGGATGTGCGGGATGCAGTTCGCTGATCGCGACATGCTGGGTGCTCGCGGCGAACTTCTCGACGCTGCTCGAAAGCGAGCGGTCGTACGCGTTGACCACCTCGACCGGCGCGTAGTCGAGGACCAGCGACGTGGCTTGCAGCACGTCTGTCGCGCTCATTTCCCCGAGTCCGACCTGATCCAGCGTGGCTTGCGGATCAGCGTCGAAGGCCGACCGTGCGGCCGGATCGCTGACGAGGCGCGTGAGGAACTCGTGCAGCGTCGGTTCCGCGGACAGGCCGGAGTTGGAGTGCGTCCCGGGGTCGGAGATGGGGGACTCGGCCTGACCAGAGGGGTGCTGAGGGTTCGCCATCGTCGGACCTCCCGATGCTCAGCGGTACTCGGCTAGGTGGACCGAGTGAGGTCGTGCCGTTCCCTCACTCCTGTGTTGATCACAGTAGGGGCGGGGCACCCCCCAGCCATCGGGTACGACTCCTAGTTATCGAGAGCTCTATTAGGGGATGGGTTAGGTAGGCCGTTGGGGGGTAGCTAGGGGAGTCCGGAACCGCTCCGTAATCGAAAGCCGCTAAATTGTGGGCACCCCGGCCGCGCGCAAGACCCTCGATCGGGGAACCTGGCAGGCGCACACGCGAGTCGGTGACACGAAGGGATTGCATGCCTTACGTCCTGGGCGTTCACCTGGGCGCGACGGTGACGACCGCCGCCACGGCCAGGCGCGACGGTGGCCGCTGGACGGCGACCGTTCCCGTGCCCTTGGCGACCAACGGACCGGTGGTGCCGACGGTGCTGTGCAGGGTCCAGGACGGATCTTTCGTGGCCGGGGAGGCCGCCGCCCGCCAGGAGATCAGCCACCACGAGTGGGTCGCGCGCGGCTTCACCAGCAGGCTCGGCGACGACCTGCCGCTGGTGGTCGGCAGCGAGTTCGTCCCGGCGCAGCGCCTGGTCGCCTCGATGATCGAGTGGGTCTCCGACGCGGTCGCCCAGCGGCAGGGGCACCCGCCCGAGCACATCGCCGTGGCCCACAGCTCCAGCTGGGGCCCGCACCGGGTGCACCTGGTGCAGCAGGCGCTGGCCCAGCTCGGGATCACCGAGGTCACCCTGATCCCCGAACCGATCGCCGTCGCCCTCGACTACGCGAGCAAGCAGCGGGTGGAGGAACAGCATCCGCTCGTGGTCGCCAACGTCGGCGGCAGCGGCTTCGACGCCACCGTGCTGCGCCGCCGCCACCCCACCTTCGAGGTCGTCGGCTCGCCGCTGAGCACCGACCACCCCTCCGGCCAGGACCTCGACGACGCGCTGTTCGGGCTGATCGGTGAGCAGTTCCCGGCGCAGATCAGCGAGCTCGACCCCTCCGACGTCAACCACCGGGCGGCGCTGGCCAAGCTGCGCGGCGAGTGCGTGCGGGCCAAGGAGGCGCTGTCGCACCAGGCCGGTGTGTCGATGTGGGTCGACCTGCCCGGCGTGCGCACCGAGTTCGGCATCTCCCGCGCCCGCTACGAGCAGCTGGCGCGCCCGCACCTGGAGCGGGTGCCCGAGCTGATCTCGCAGGCCGTGCAGTCGGCGTCGTTGCGCCCCGACGACGTCGAGACCGTGGTGCTGGCGGGCGGGACCGCGCGCACCCCGATGCTCAAGCAGCTGGTCGCCGAGCGGTTGCAGACCCCGCCGCTGGTCGACGTGGCCCCCGAGCTCACCGCCGCCAGCGGAGCCGCGCTGGCGGCGCAGCAGGTGCTGTCCACCGACACCGACAGGGGCTCGGTCGCCGAGACCAGCGTGCTGATGCGCGTCGAGGGCTTCGACACCGACGACGACGTCGATGACGAGCCCGAACCCGTCGAACGCCCGCCGATCGACGTCGAGCCGATGCCGATCGAGCCCCCCGATGAAGCGCGGGCGAAGCGCATGAAGATCATCAAGCTCGTGGTCGCGGCGCTGCTGATCGCCGTCGGCGTCGTGATCACCTTCATGACCAAGGACCACTCGATCACCGGCGTGATGGACCTCCTGAAGTAGCTCCGTGATCGCGATTTCGTTAACGGAACGGCATACCGCGCAACGGGAACCGCCCCCACCACCGTCAGCCAACTGATCAGGACCGCTCGACCCAGGTGACCGGACGACAAGGAAGGCAGGCGTGAATCACCCGACGACATCCCGCGCCGCCCTGGTCACGGACGGGCACGCGGCCGGATTGCGGTCGGCCATCGAGGCCTCCCCGGGCTCGCCGATCGTGGCCGGCATCCAGGGCGCAGGCGGGTTCGGCAAGACCACGCTGCTCGACGCCATCGCCGCCGCCTACCGCGAGGCCGACGTGCCGGTGCTCGGCGTCCGGGACCTCGACCGCGCCGAGGACGGCGCGCTGCTGGTCGACGACGCGCACCGGCTCGACGACGGACTGCTGCTGCGGCTCAGCGAGATCGCCCGCCGCCCGGGGATCCGGCTGCTGGTCGCTTACCGGCCCGGCCCGCGCCGCGCGGCCCTCGGCGAGCTGATCGCCGAACTCGGCGCTCCCGTGCTGCTGGCGGCCCTCGGGCTGGACGAGATCGCCGAGCGGACCGAGGGCAGCGCGCTGGACTGGGTCGGCTGGGTGCAGACCCAGACCGGCGGTGTCCCGCGCTACGTCTCCCGGCTGCTGGCCGAGGCCGTGCCCGGACGCGCCGAACTGCCCGCCCGCGCGCTCGACCGCTTCCAGCACGACCTGGACCAGCTCGGCGAGGTCGGCTGGGGGTGCGCGACGGCGATGGCCATCGGCGCCACCCCGCACCCGGACCTGCTCGCCGTCGTCGTCGGCACCGACAGCTCGGCGGTCGGCGCCGTGCTGGCGGCCATGCGCTCCGGCGCGATGCTCGGCTCCGAGGACGTGCTGCTGCCGATCGTGCGCGCCGCGGTCCTGAGGTTGACGTCGTGGGAACTCCGGCTGCGCATCACGCGAAAACTGGTGGAACTCCAGCTCTCCCGGGGCGGCCCGGTGCTGCCGCTGGTCGCGCCGCTGCTGGAGGCGCCGATGGCGCTGTTGCCGGAAGCGACGCTGGCGACGGCCTTCGAACGCGCCGGTGAGGAGGCCGTGCAGGTCGCCCCGCACCTGGCCGGGAGGTTGCTCGCGGCGGCGGTGTCGGCCGGTGTGCCCGCGGCTTCGGTGGTCGCGCGCCAGGCCCGGGCAGCTGCCGTGGCCGGGAACCTCGACGAGGCGCTGCGGCTGGCCGACCGGGTGATCGTCGACGAGAACGCGCCGGACCGGGAACTGGGCGTCCAGGTCGCGGCGGGCGTGCTGGCGCACCGCGGACTGCTGGAGCGCTCGGCGGAGCTGTGCCGCTGGTCGGCGGCGAAGCTGCGCTGGCCCGGGGACCGGGCGTTCGCGGCCGTCGGTCTGATCGGCGCGGGCCGGCTGGCCGATGCCGAAGAGCTGCTCAAGACCGGCGACGACGCGGGACCGCCGACCTCGATGACCGGTGCGGCGGCCCAGATGGCCGCGGGCGTGCGCGAATCCGTCGTCGGATCGGCCACGACCGCGCTGTCCACGCTGGTGCGCGCGGCCTCGCTGTCCGAACCGCTGGGTCGCGGCGTGTTCGTGCCGGACACCCCGGCGGCGGTGGCCGCGCTGGTCGCGCTGCACTGCGGTGAGCTCGACGTCGCGCAGTCCACCCTGGACCGCGCGGTGGAGACCGGATCGGGCGGCGCCCTGCTGCACAACCGGCACCGGCTGCTCGCGGCCTGGTTGCCGCTGGTCAAGGGCGACACCGTCACCGCACGCGCGAAACTGCCCGAGGCGAGCGAGATGGCGGCCCGCGACCGGCTGATGGCCACCGCGATCGAGGCCGGGATCGCCAGCCGGGACAACGACATGACCGCACTGGCCACCGCTCGCGCGCAGGCCAGGCAGGTCGCCGCCGAGCACTCGGTGGACCTGTTCTCGCTGCTGCCGCTGGGCGAGCTGGTGGTGGCCGCGGCCCGGTTGCGCGACCAGGAGTGGATCGCCCCGTACCTGAACGAGGCCGAGGCGCTGCTGGACCGGCTCGGCAACCCTCCGCTGTGGACGGCGATGCTGCTGTGGAAGCGGTTGCAGGCGGCCATCGTCCTGGAGGAGAACGACGCCGCGGGCCGCCTCGCCGACCAGCTCGACGCCCTCGCGCACCACAACGCGCTGGCCGCCGCGATGGCCGAGGCCGCCCGGATGTGGCTGCGGGTCCTCGGTGGTGTGGTCGATCAGGACGAGGTCGAACGCATCGCTCGCGGCCTGCACGGCGCGGGGCTGGCCTGGGACGGCGCTCGTCTCGCCGGGCAGGCAGCCATCCGCACGCACGACCGCCGCGCGATGCTCGCGCTCCTGGAGTGCGCCCGGGCGCTGCAGGGCAAGCCGCCGCGCCCGCGGGCCGTCAACGCCGGCGGCGCGGATTCGGAGCTGCTCTCCGAGCGCGAGAAGGAAGTCGCCGAACTGGTGGTCGCGGGCCTGACCTACAAGCAGGTGGGCAAGCGCCTGTTCATCTCGGCGAAGACGGTCGAGCACCACATCAGCCGGATCAAGCAGCGGCTCGGCTCGGCGAACCGCGAGGAACTCCTCACCCGCCTCCGAGAACTCCTCGCCAACCCCGAGTGAGCCGGTTGCGGCGGTCCGGCGGGGTGGAGCGTTCACCGGCGAGCAGTTCCGGTCCGAACCGACCGGACGTCCCGTGGACGGTGCGGACCAGAACTGCCCCGTGGTGACGAGGCGCTCCCCGGATCAGACCTTGCGGAGGTCCAGGGCCGCCCGGACCGTGCCGACGATCTCGAAGAGCGCTTCCTCGAAGCGGTGACCCACCGGGCGGATGTTGGCGAACCCGTGGATGAGGTCCGGGAAGCGCCGCGCCACCACCGGCACGCCCGCGTCGGACAGCGCCTTGGCGTACGCCTCGCCCTCATCGCGCAGCGGGTCGAACCCGCAGGTCACGACGTAGGCCGTGGGCAGCTCCGCGAGGTCGTCGGCCAGCAGCACCGACAGCCTCGGGTCGCCGCGCTCGGACTCGACGGGCGAGTACTGGTCCATGAACCAGGTCATGTCGTGGTCGGTGAGCAGGAATCCGTTGCCGAACAGCTCCCGCGAGCGGCGGCGCCGGGTCGCGTCGACCGCCGGGTAGAGCAGCAGCTGCAGCACCGGCTTCTGCGCACCCGATCGGGTCGTTTGCAGCGCGACCGCGGCGGCGAGGTTGCCGCCCGCCGAGTCGCCGCCGACGGCGATCGCGTCGCTGGAGGAGCCGAGGTCCGCGGCGTTGTTCACGGCGTAGGAGTAGGCCGCGAGCGCGTCGTCCAGCGCGGCGGGGAACGGGTACTCCGGGGCCAGCCGGTAGTCCACCGACAGCACCCGGAGCCCGGCGTGCTTGGCGAGGAATCGGCACAGGTCGTCGTGGCTGTCGAGGTCGCCGATCACCCAGCCGCCGCCGTGGTAGAAGACCAGCAGCGGACCCGTGTCGGTGAGGTCCTGGGGCCGGTAGAGCCGCGCGGGCAGGTCGCCGTTGTCGGTCGGGATGGCCCGCTCGGCGACGACCACGCCGCCCAGCGGAGCCACCGAGGTGATCTTCGTCGCGTGCGCCATGCCGGCGCGGGCCTTCTCGGCCGTCGAGGCGGCAAGCCCGGTCTGGCCGGTCAGCTTCTGCAGCTTCAGCAGCAGCTGCGCGTCGAGCGCGAGTTCCTGTCCGTCGATCCGGATCGGCGCCCCTGCGATGAGGCGGCGAATGGGCTGGGGCAGTGCGAAAACGGCGCGCATCGCGGCGCCTTCGAGCGTCGGTTGCAGCGCTTCGATGACGTTGGGCATGGGCGTGACCT
This sequence comes from Saccharopolyspora karakumensis, assembly GCF_004349225.1. NCBI lineage: Bacteria > Bacillati > Actinomycetota > Actinomycetes > Pseudonocardiales > Pseudonocardiaceae > Saccharopolyspora > Saccharopolyspora karakumensis. Next base: position 31,139 of record NZ_SMLA01000009.1, on the reverse strand, counting down.
TCCCGCGAAGGTGGTGGACGGCTAGTAGGTTACCCGCAAGTAGCCAAGATCTCGGCGTCAGCTCGCCGATCTTGACCTCCAGCGGACTGGAGGTTCTAGCGTGACCCGCACAGGCACATCGGGGGCGACAGTTCCCAGGTTCGGGTGAAAGGATCGGCACATGACGGTGACCGTGGTGGGGATCGGTGGCTCGGTCCGCCCCGACTCGCAGTCCGAGCGCGTGCTGCACGCCGCGCTGGAGGGCGCCAGGGAGTCGGGGGCGAAGGTCCGGGCGATCACCGGTGCCGACCTGGCCCTGCCGTTCTACGACCCGCACGTGACCGATCGGTCCCCGCTGGCCATCGAGCTGGTCGAAGCGCTGCGCGGCGCCGACGGGGTGCTGATCTCCTCGCCCGGCTACCACGGAACGGTGTCAGGCCTGGTCAAGAACGCCCTCGACTACGTCGAGGACCTGCGCGGCGACTCCCGCCCCTACTTCGACGGACGAGCCGTCGGCTGCATCGGCGTCGCCTACGGCTGGCAGGCCACCGTCACGACTCTGCAGGCGCTGCGCTCGGTCGTGCACGCGTTGCGCGGCTGGCCGACGCCGCTGGGCGGCGCGGTGAACTCGGCCGAGACCCGGTTCGGCCCCGGCGGAGCGTGCGACGACGAGAAGGTCGGCGCCACGTTGCGCACCATCGGGCGACAAGTGGTGGAGTTCGCCGAGCAGCGGGTGTAGTCGCCCGAAGTGCGCGGGTACCTCCTGGGCAGCACCCTGATTCCGGTCTGCACGTTCTCGTCGAGGAGGTTGTGCGAACCCATGGCTCAGAAGAGTGCACCCAAGGCCGCTCCGAAGAAGAGCGCGCCGAAGAAGAGCTCCGCGAAGAGCGCGGCGCCGATCACCAGTCCGCTCAGCAACTCCGACCGCGACATCACCGGTCGGGTGCTGCAGGACACGCTGCTGGACCTGATCGACCTGCACCTGGTCGCCAAGCAGGCCCACTGGAACGTCGTCGGCAAGTTCTTCCGCGACGTGCACCTCCAGCTCGACGAGCTGGTCACCTCGGCGCGGGGGTTCGCCGACGACGTCGCTGAGCGAGCGGTGACGATCGGCGTCTCCCCGGACGGTCGCGCGTCGACCGTCGCCAAGGGCTCCGGACTGCCGGACTTCCCCGCGGACTGGCGCACCGACGGGCAGGTGATCGAGGCGATCGTGGACACCCTGGGCGAGGTCGTGGCGCGCTTGCGCAAGCGCATCGACGAAACCGACAAGACCGACCTGGTCAGCCAGGACCTGCTGATCGCCATCTCCAGCGACCTGGAGAAGGCGCACTGGATGTGGCAGGCCCAGCTCGCCTGAAGGAGCGGGTGGGGAGGTTCGGGCAGAGCTTCCCCACCCGCCTGCATCAGCGAGCGCGTTCGTACTGGACGGGCCAGATGTTGTCGGCCCGCAGCCGGTCGGCGGCGTGCAGCGGCCAGTGCGGGTCGCGCAGCAGCTCGCGGCCGAGTAGCACCGCGTCGGCCGAACCCGAGGCGACGATCTCCTCCGCCTGCTCCGGAGCGGTGATCAGGCCGACCGAGGCGGTCGGGACCTCGGCCTCCAGCTTGATCTGCCGGGCGAACGGGACCTGGTAGCCGGAGCGCACCGGGATCGTCGCGTCCGGGATCGCGCCACCGGTCGAGGCGTCGATCAGGTCGACGCCGCGCTCGGCGAGCAGCTTGGACAGGCGCACCGAGTCGTCGCCGGTCCAGCCGCCCTCGGCCCAGTCGGTCGCCGACAGGCGGACGAACAGCGGCTTGCCCTCCGGCCAGGCGGCGCGCACGGCGTCGGTGATCTCCAGCAGCACCCGGACCCGGTTCTCGAAAGCACCGCCGTAGGAGTCGGTGCGGTCGTTGACCAGCGGCGAGTAGAACTGGTGCGCCAGGTAGCCGTGGGCGAAGTGCAGCTCGACGACGTCGAAGTCGGCCTCGTCGGCACGACGCGCGGCCGCGGCGAACTTCTCGGGCAGCTCGGCGACCTCCTCCGCGGTCAGGGCTCGCGGAGCGGCCAGGTCGCCGAAGGCGTTGCCGGTGGAGCTGACGGTCTGCCAGCCGCCCTCGGACTCGTCCACGCTGGCGCCTCCGGCCCACGGCTGACCGGTGGAGGCCTTGCGGCCCGCGTGCGCGAGCTGGATGCCGGTGGCGGCGCCCTGCGCGTGCACGAAGTCGTTGATCCGGCGCCACGCCGCGACTTGCTCGTCGTTGTAGATGCCGGTGTCGTGCGGGGTGATGCGGCCTTCCGGCACGACGCCCGAGGCTTCGGCGATGACCAGGCCGGCGCCGCCGATGGCGAACTGGCCCAAGTGGACCAGGTGCCAGTCGTTGGGCACGCCGTCGGTGGCCGAGTACTGGCACATGGGCGAGACCCACGCGCGGTTGCGGACGGTCAGGTCGCGCAGCTTGATCGGTTCAAAAAGATGGCTCACACCGAGCATGACGACCGCGCGGAACGAGATATTCCGGCCTCGGCGAGGGGCCTTCCTCACAACCCCTCCTGACACCGCGGCTCCAGGCAGGGATTCGGATGTCGCGCGAGGTTCGAGTCCGAACTTCGGCACTCGAACTTCGCGCGACATCCGAACGGTCACGGGCCTCAGGCGAGGCCGACCGCCCGCTGGGCGAAGTGGATCTCGGTCGCGACCTGCCGCAACGTCTCCGCGACGACCAGCGAGCCGTGGCCGGCGTCGTAGCGGTAGAACTCGAACGGGATCTCCCGCTCGCCCAGCCGGTCCAGGTAGTTGAGGATCTGCTGGATCGGGCAGCGCGGGTCGTTGTCGCCGGCCAGGACAAGGACCGGCGCGCGAACCTGGTCGATGTAGGTGATCGGCGAGGCCTTCTCGTAGACCTCCGGGATCTCCTCGGGGGAACCGCCGAACAGGGCGCGGTCGTAGGCGCGCAGCGGCTCCATCTCGTCGGCGAACGCCGAGACGTAGTCGGCCACCGGCACGCCCGCGACGCCGCCCGCCCAGCGCTCCGGCTGGGTGCCCAGGGCCAGCAGCGTGAGGTAGCCGCCCCACGACGCGCCCGCGACGACGCTCAGCGCCGGGGTGGTCAGCCCGGACTTGATCGCCCAGTCGTGCACCAGCGCGACGTCTTCGAGCTCGGTCGTGCCGGGCCTGCCCTCGATGGCGTCCCGCCAAGCGGAGCCGTAACCGGTGGAGCCCCGGTAGTTGATCTCCACGACGGCGAACCCGGCGTCCAGCCAGGCCGCGCGGTAGGCGGAGAACCGGTCCTCGTCGGCCGCGTGCGGGCCGCCGTGCAGGCTGAACACCGTCGGGATCGGGCCGTCCCCGGCGCCCTCCGGCCGCGCGACCAGCGCGTGCACCGCGTCGTTCGGACCGTGGGGGATCTCGACGAACACGTCGGTCACGGGTGCCGTTCCCGGCGGCCGCTCACCGGGCGGGGTCAGCAGCACCCGGTCGTCGCCGGTGGACGACACCGTGCGCACCAGCGACGGGGTCGCCGCCGAGGACCACACGTACTCCACGGCGTGATCGGGCCGCACCGAAGCGCCCGCGACGGTGCCGGGGGGAGTGGCGAGCTCGGTGAGCTCACCGGAGTCCAGGTCGTAGCGGTGCATGGTGGTGCGCGCGTGCTGGGTGTGCGCGATCAGCAGCGCCTTGCCGTCGGGGTACCAGTCGGCGGAGACCTCGCCGGGAAGGTCCAGCTCGATCTCGGTCTCGGTGTCGGCGACGACGTCCCAGATCAGCAGCTCTTCCTTGCCGCGGCGCTCGTGCAGCACCAGCAGCCGCGGGTCGCCGGTGACCGGCGCGAACTCCAGCGCGTCCAGCGACTTGCCGGGACCGTCCCACTTCTCGGCGACCTCGGAGCCGTCGGTGCGCAGCACCCGCAGCGCGGGGTGCCGGGAGTCGCCGTGCTCGGAGTGCGAGATGACGAGCATGGTCTCGTCCCAGGACATCGCCGACAGGCCGCCGTCCTGCTCGTGCTCGTAGAGCACCTCGGGCGCGCCGCCGTCGCGCACCACCCACACGGTGACGCCGTCGTCGGTGGACATGCCGAGCCCGGTCACCGAGCTGCCCAGCTCCAGTCCGGCCGGGTAGCCGGGGTGGGTTCCGGGAACGGCGGGCTCGGGGTCACCGGCCTCGAACGGCTGGACCTTCCAGGTGCCGAACTCGTCGCCGTCGGTGTCGTCGAACCACCAGATCTGGCCGCCGTCGACCGACACCGTCCCGTGGAAAGTCCCTTGTGGACGGTCGGTGACCTGGCGGTGCTCGTCGGAGTCGCGGTCCCAGGCGTAGATCTCCCAGGTGCCGCTGAAGTTCGACACGTACAGGCTGCGCTGCGGCGCGTCCCGGGCCCAGTCGGGCAGGGACACGCGCGGAGCGGTGAACCGCGTCCGCCACCGGGCCTCGCGCTCCGGGTCGTCGAACAGCGCGCTGGGGATCTTCGCCTCGGGATAGGTGCTCACGTCCCCGATACTGCCCGATCGGCTCCGCGGGTGCGTGCACCCGGTCTCAGCGGTTCTTGCTCCGGGCCCGGTAGGCGGCGACCGCGTTGCGGTTGGCGCAGGCGGTGGTGCAGAAGCGGCGGGAGCGGTTGCGGGTGAGGTCGATGACCACGCCCCGGCAGTTCTCGTCGGCGCACAGCGACAGCCGGGACATCTCGTCGAGCCGCACGACGTCGACCATCGCCATCGCGACCTCCACGACCACCCGGCGGGCCAGCGGGGCGTCGGTGTCGATCGCGTGCAGGTGCCAGTCCTCGCCGCCGTGCCGCACGAGCTGGGGGAGCGCTCCCGCCTCGGTGAGCATGGCGTTGACCAGCTCCGCCGCCCGGTCGCGGTCGGTGGTGAGCAGGTCGCGCAGGACCGGTCGCAGCGCGCGGAGCTCGTCGAGCTCGGCCTCGTCGCGGTCGTGGCGCCCGGTGTAGCGGTGTTCGGCGAACCAGGCGTCGACGGCCTGCACGGTGGTCAGCGAGTCGGGGTCCTCGGCGCTGTTGACCAGTGAGACCGCGGCTTGCAGCGCCGCCTCCGTGTCATGGCCAAAAATCATGTTGACATATTACACCCCCATCCATAGCGTCATTTGCCATGACTCGATTAGCAGATGACAGCGCTGGTGTGCGCGCTCCTTCGAGGCTCGGCGGCGGGCTGCTGCTCGCACTGCTCTCGGCGGCCTCGTTCGGCATGGCGGGTGCGCTGGCGCGCGGTCTGCTCGAAGCCGGGTGGAGCCCGGGCGCGGTGGTGCTGGCGCGGCTGAGCGTCGGTGCGCTGGCCATGGCCCCGTTCGCGCTGATCGCGCTGCGCGGCAGGTGGTGGCTGCTTCGCGCGCAGGCCCGCCCGGTGCTGATCTACGGCGCCCTCGGCATGGCGGGCACGCAGTTCTGCTACTTCTCCGCGGTGAGCACGATGGACGTGGCTCCCGCGCTGCTCATCGAGTTCACGGCACCGGTGGCCATCGTGGGCTGGTTGTGGCTGCGGCGAGGCCAGCGGCCACGACCGCTGACGGTCCTGGGCGCGTGCTCGGCCATCGCCGGACTGGTGTTCGCACTGGACCTGGCCTCGGGCGCGGACATCGCGTGGACGGGCGCGGCGTGGGCGTTCGCGGCGATGATCGGCAACGCCGCGTACTTCCTGGTCTCGGGCGAGACCGACGGCGTCCTCCCGCCGGTCGCCCTTGCGGGCGCGGGCCTGGTCCTGTCCGCGATCGTCCTCGCGGTCCTCGGCGCGATCGGAGTCCTGCCCATGCACGCGAACTTCGACCCTGCCGTCTACGCGATCGGCGAAACCCCCTGGTGGGCACCGCTCGTGGCGCTCGGCGTGATCGCCGCCGCCATCGCCTACACGACGGGAACGGCGGCCACCCGACGTCTCGGTTCCCGCCTGGCCTCCTTCGTCGCCCTCATCGAGGTCGTCGCCAGCGCCCTGTTCGCCTGGCTTCTCCTCGACCAGCGACCGGGCCCGGCGGTGATCGTCGGCGGCCTGCTGATCATCACCGGAGTCGTCCTCGTCCGCCTCGGAGACCGCGACGCGGCCTGATCACCGCCGCACCTCGAACAGGAAGCACCCGAACTCCACCGCGCGGACGTGCACGAACGCCACGGCCGGATCCATCAGCAGGTCGGAAGCGGTCTGCTCGGAAAGCCCGGTCCTGCCGTCGCGCAGGCAGCCACCGAGGATCCGGCCCTCGCCGGAGTAGGCGCGCAGAACCCGCCGCGACCCGCGGATCTCCTCCGGCCAGCCCGGATCGTCCGGCCCGGCGCAGGTGTCCGCGTGGATGAACACCGGCCCGACCTCGTCGTAAGCCCCGGGCGCGACCCCGCTCTCGGCGGCCCACCGCCGCAGCGGCGCGTAGCTCACCAGGGCCACCCGCTCGCCGGCGCGCACCCGCCGCAGGCAGCACCGCAGCGGCGCGCCTCCGGCCTCATCGACGTACGGCTCGATCCCACGACCGGCGTCGTCGACGGTCCGCAGCTCGGCCAGGACTCCCTCGGCGATCGGCAGCACTCGAAGATCCATGCTCCGATCGTCGTCGCCGGAGGCACCCGAATCCGGCGGTAATCGGCCATCGCGCCGTTCAGGGGTTGCGGCGGGCGATCGCCGTCGACAGCGCGGTGGCGAAGGCGCACCACGCCACGTAGGGCGCCAGGGCGGCTCCGGCCCGCGCATCGGCTCGTGCCGCCCGCGCGAGCAGGTCGACCGAGCTCGCGGTCAGCGCAGCGGCCTCCGCCGCGGCCCACGAGGGACGCCGCGCGCCCCAGAAGACCCAGGTCCACCCGGCGTTGAGCAGCAGGTTCGCGGTCAGGGCGGGCACGAAACCAGAACGCCGGGGGAGCTCGGACAGCGCGACGGCCGAGGACACGGCGATGTCGGCGTACAGCGCGGTCCACACCGGCCCGAACACCTGCGGAGGCGGCTGCCACCGGGGCTTGCGCAACTCCCGGAACCACACGCCATCGGCATCCACCGCACTCGCCCCGACGACCGCAGCCGCCGTGACCGCAACCCCACTCCCCGCCAACGCACGCCACCGCATCCAGCGATTCTCACCCAACAACCACCAACCCGCTCCGCGCACGCCAGGCCACCGGCCTGGGGTGAGCGCCGCAGCGAGATCACGACCCGGCGGTGCGATGTCAGGCGATCATCAGCGATGACCGCCGCTGTGCCGTGGCCACCGGCGGGGGCGAGCGCGACGAGCACAGGCATCGGCTCCTGTAGGCCGAAATCGTTGCGACGCCGTGGGCTTTCGGAAGGTCAGCCGGGAGCGGGATCTTCTCCCCGGTCTCTCCCGCTGGACATCCGGGCATAGGAAAAGGGCCTGGTCGGAACTCCTTGTGGAGTCCTGACCAGGCCCTTTTCCTTGTCGGGGTGGCGGGATTTGAACCCACGACCTCTTCGACCCGAACGAAGCGCGCTCCCAAGCTGCGCCACACCCCGATCTCCAGCTCTGAGGCATCTCGGGTGCTCGCCTCAGCGCTGGATATAGCTTAGCGGATGCCCTCGCCCGCTCCGTACGGGGTCCTGCTTTCGGCGTTCTCCCTGGTCGCGGCCGGGTTTTCGGTCCGGGGCAGCAAGGTCAGCAGCGTCGCCTCCGGCGGGCACGCGAAGCGGACCGGGGCGTAGGGCGAAGTGCCCAGGCCGGCCGAGACGTGCAGGTGCATCCGCTCGCCCCACGTGGAGGCGCCGCGGGCGCGGGTGCGATCGATGTCGCAGTTGGTCGTCAGGGCGCCGTAGCCCGGCACGCGCAGCTGGCCGCCGTGGGTGTGCCCGGCCATCACCAGGTCGTAGCCGTCCTCGGCGAAGCTGTCCAGCACCCGGGGCTCGGGCGAGTGGGTGATGCCGAGCTTGAGGCCCGCGTCCGCCGGGGGTTGGCCCGCGATCTCCTCGTAGCGGTCCAGGTGCAGGTGCGGGTCGTCCAGGCCGGCGACGTGGATCTTCGTGCCGTTGACGTCGATGTCGTGGCGGCGGTGGGTGGCGTCGAGCCAGCCGTGCTCGGTCATCGCCGCGCGCAGGTCCCGCCACGGCAGCGGCTCACCGTGGATGCGCTTGGTCTTCGCCGAGGGCAGCAGGTAGCGGGCCGGGTTCTTCGGCTTCGGGCCGTAGTAGTCGTTGCTGCCGAAGATGAACACCCCGGGCTTGGACAGCAGCGGACCCATCGCGCGCAGCGCCGCCGGGACCGCCTGCGGGTGCGCGAGGTTGTCGCCGGTGTTGACCACGAAGTCGGGGTCGAGGTCGGCGAGCTCGGCGACCCAGCGCTGCTTCGACCGCTGGTTCGGCGTCATGTGCAGGTCAGAGATGTGCAGCACCCGCAGCGGGGGTGTGCCCTCGGTCAGGACCGGAACCGTCGCCTGGCGCAGCGTCCAGTGCCGCCGTTCGATGGCCGCCGAGTAGGTGAGCGTCGCGGCGCCGACCGCGCCCGCGCTGAGCAGAATCCGCCCGAACTTGTTCACCCTCACAAGCCTACGTCTCGACAGGGGTCGGCGGCCCGCCGCCCGCGTGCCTGGCGCGATAATCGGCGCATGGCAGAGCTCAAGGAAAAGCTGCGCGCGGACCTGTCCGCCGCGATGAAGCAACGCGACACCGCCGTCACCGGAGTCCTGCGCATGGCGCTGGCCGCCGTGGGCAAGGAGGAGGTGTCCGGCAAGCAGCAGCGGGAGCTCTCCGACGACGAGGTGCTCAAGGTGCTGTCGAAGGAGGCCAAGAAGCGCGACGAGGCGTCGGAGGCGTTCCGCTCGGCCGGTCGTGACGAGCAGGCCGACTCCGAAGCCTCCGAAGCCGAGATCCTGCGCCGCTACCTGCCCCAGCAGCTCTCCGACGACGAGCTGTCCTCGCTGGTCGCCGAGGCCATCGCCGAGGTCGAGGCCGAGTTGGGCGAGCGCCCGGGCATGAAGCAGATGGGCCAGGTCATGAAGGCCGCCAACGCCAAGGCCGCGGGCCGTGCCGAGGGCGGCAAGGTCGCCGGGATCGTCAAGGCCCAGCTCCAGGGCTGAGCCGCCGGCTCAGTCGTCGGAGGCGTTCTGGCGCCAGTAGGCGAGGGCGTAGAGGTGGCGGCGGTCTAGGCCGAGCTCGTGCTGGAAGTGCTCGCGCAGCTGGTGGACCGCCTCGGCCTCCGCACCGATCCACACGTAGGGGTCCGCGCCCAGGTCGGCGCCGCGGACGGCGTCGAGGAGCAGGGTGCCCTCGCCCGCCGGGGTGCCGTCGCGGTGGAGCCAGTGCCAGGTGACCTCGGCCGCCGAGTCGATCCGCTGCTCCTCGGATTGATCGGCGACCTCGGCGAAGACCCGCGCCCGGGCTCCGGCCGGCAGCTCTTCGAGGATCGCGGCGATCGCCGGCAGCGCCGTCTCGTCGCCGATCAGCACCAGCGGGTCCGCATCGGGATTCGGCTGGTAGGCCGGGCTGGGGCCGACCGTGACGATCTGGTCGCCCGGTTCGGCCTCCGACGCCCACTTGCTGCCCGGGCCGTCGTGGTCGTGGACCACGAAGTCGATCGCCAGCTCCAGCCGCTCGGCGTCGAAGCTGCGGACCGTGTAGGTGCGCTGGCGGGGCTGCTCGTCGCGGGGGAGGGCGAAGACCTCCTCGCGGGTGCGGCCCAGCGGCATCGGCTTGCCCGGTTGCGGCAGGCAGAGCTTGATCCGCTGGTCGCTGCCGTTGCTGACGAAGTCGGCCAGCTCGTTCCCGCCGAGGACCAGCCGCACCACGCGCGGCGTGATCCGCTCGGTCGACCGCACCTCCACCAGGCGGTAGCGGGACCGGGCACGTCGGGTGCTCGCCTGCGCTCTCGTCACGCAGGCGAGTTTACGAAAACCCGATTCACCCGGTCACCGGCCCGGCGGTGAACCCGGTGGGCCGCCCGGTCGTTGCCCCGGCGGTGCCGGTGGCTCACCCGCGACCGGCGGCGGGGTCTCCGTCGGCTTGGGCCGTTCCGTCGACGGCGGCGGCACGTAACCGGTGCTCACCGACAGCGTCACCGTCTCGCCCGGCAGCGCGAAGCCGCGCGGCGTCTGGCTGGTCACCGTGCCCTTCTTGCGCTGGCTGTTCACCGAGCGCTCCGAGACCTTGTAACCGGCCTTCTCCAGGGTTTCCTTGGCGCGCTCGTCGGTCAGGCCGACCACGTTGGGCACGTGGAACTCGTCGCCGCCGTTCTCGTAGCGGTCGGTGGTCGGTGGCAGCGGAGCGACCGGCAGTCCCTCGTGGATCACGTTCATCGCGTCGAACCAGGTCCGCGCGGGGACCTTGCCGCCGTAGATGTTGCCGCCGTTGGCGCCGCAGAGCCGTGGCGGGTCGCTGTCGCAGATGCCCTGCGGCGACGTGCCGTCGCTGAAGGTCAGCACCGAACCCGCGTACTGCGGTGTCGCGCCGAGGAACCCGGCCGACTGGTGGGCCTCGGTGGTACCGGTCTTGGACGCCACCGGACGGGTCCAGCCCGCGCCGCTGGCCGCCGCAGCAGCCGTGCCGCCGCCGGTGTCGTCCTTGCTCATCCCGACCGCCATGGCGTTGGCCAGCGGCTCATCGACGGCCTGCTCGCACGGATCTTCGGTGATCGACACCGGATTGCCGTTGCGGTCCTGGATCTGCTCGATCGGCGTCGGCGGGCACCAGGTGCCGCCGCTCATGATCGTGGCCCCGACGTTGCTGAGCTCCAGCGGACTGGTCGGCGCGAACCCGAGCGTGAACGCACCCATGTTTTTCTGCTTCATGAACTCCGCCTGCGACAAGCCGCCGGAGCCGTTGGGCGTGACCGGATCACCGGTGGCGGTGTTGTGCAGCAGCGTCTGCCGCATGCCCAGCCGGACCGCCATGTCCACCGTGGAATTCAGCCCGGCCCGCTCCTGCAGCGCGACGAACGCGGTGTTCGGCGAGGTCGCCAGCGCCATCTGCAGCGTGCGCGGTCCCGGCGCGACGCCTTCGGCGTTGCCGACCGTGTAGGGCCGGGAACCGTTGCGGTAGACCTGCGAGGTGTAGGACCCGGGCGACTGGATGGTGTTGTAGATCCCCATCCCCTTCTCCAGCGCCGCCGCTGCCGTGAACACCTTGTAGATCGACCCGGCACCGAACTTCGCCACCCCGCTGGGCAGCGCGTAGGAGGTCTGGCCCTTCGACGCGTCGATGCCGAAGTCGCGGTTGGCGACCAGCGCGCGGACCTTGTGCTTGTCCTTGCCGGGCTCGACGACGCTCATCACGTTCGCGATGCCCTTGGTCGTCTTCGGCACGCCGCGCTCGGCGGCGGCCTTGGCGGCGTCGGTGGCGCGCTTGTCCATCGACGTGTGGATCGTGTAACCGCCGGTCTTGAGCTGCTCCTCGGTGAACCCGGCGCGCTCGAGGTAGTCGATGACGTAGCGGCAGAAGAACCCGTCGGACGGGCCGGCTCCGACGCAGCCGTTGGGGATGTTCTGCAGCGGGGTGACCAGGCCGAGCGGTGCGTTGCGGGCCTCGTTGGCGGCTTCCGGGGTGATCCGGCGCTGGTCCTCCATCGCCTTGATCACCAGGTTGCGCCGCTCGAGCGCCTCCTCGGGGTTGCTCTCCGGGTTCAGCGCGCTGGGGCTGTTGACCATGCCCGCCAGCAGGGCCGACTGGGCGATGGTCAGCTTGTCCGGCGTGGTGCCGAAGTAGGTGCGCGCGGCGGCGGCGATCCCGTGCGCCTGGTTGCCGTAGGGCACGACGTTGAGGTACCGGGCGAGGATCTGCTCCTTGCTGAGCTGCTTCTCCACCTGCAGCGCGATGCGGATCTCCCGCAGCTTGCGGCCGGGGGTCTGCTCGATCGCCTTGGCCTGCTTGACCGGGTCGTCGGCGGCCACCACGTGCACCAGGTAGTTCTTCACGTACTGCTGGGTGAGGGTGGAACCGCCCTGCGCGATCTCGCCGGACATCTGGTTGGTCACGGCGGCGCGCGCGGTGCCTGCCCAGTCCACCCCGTGGTGGTCGAAGAACCGCCGGTCCTCGATGGCCACGATCGCCGCCTTCATCGTGTCGGCGATCTGGTCCGGAGCGGCGGGCGTCCGATCTTGGTTGAACAGGTAGGCGATCGGCCTCCGATCCTTGTCTGTGATCGTCGTCACAAGTGGCGGTTCCTTGGTCATCATGTCCGTGGAAATGCTGTTGACGGCGTCTCCAGCACGGTTGGAGACCACTCCGAGTGACCCCGCAGCCGGGAAGAGCAACCCCGCGACCAACACGCCAGCCAGCACACACAGACCGAAAAGCTTCAACAAGCCGTCTCGGGCACGCACGCACCCACCGTAAATCGCACACGAGCCGTGACGGAGCGTTACGCCCCAAGTCCATCCGATGTAGTGAGCGTGAAAGATAACGGGACGACAACCGTCGGTTGGTTGTGGAACCGCTGGGCTCTACAGTCCGTCTACGTCCAGCGACAGCACTGTTGTGGTTCGGCTCCCGACTTCCGAACCACGGCATCCGGTGCCGGGGGGCTCCGGACGAAATACAGTCGCCGACGATCCAGTGAGGAGCTGGGGGAACTCTATGTTCGAGCAGGGGGACTGGCGGGTTAACGCCGCATGTCGAGACCAGAACCCGGATCAATTGTTCGTCCGCGGGGCTGAGCAGCGCAAAGCGCGAATGGTTTGTTTTGGCTGCCCAGTGCGGACGGAGTGCCTCAGCGAGGCGCTAGACAACAAGATCGAATTCGGTGTGTGGGGTGGAATGACCGAACGCGAACGCCGGGCGCTGCTGCGCCGTCGTCCGGATGTTCGTAACTGGCGCGAATTGCTTGAGGCAGCGCGTCAGGATTACTCCGATATCGCCGAGTTTCAGGTGAGCTGATCCCCGAAAAATGATCAGGCCGGGCGTGAACGTTGAAAACGTTAATGCCCGGCCTGATTTTTGGATTATTCCCCGGCGAGCCGCCGGCCGATCTCCCGCAAACCGGCCAAATCGTGCACATCGGACGGCAAAGCCGGTACACCGACGAGTGACACCTCCGGGTGCGCTCGGGTGAACCGTGCGAGCATCCGCTTCTCCCGGTCGGCGATCGCCACGCGGTCCGCGTGCACTCGCAGCACCGCCGCCGCCAGCGGGGCCGAACCGCCGGCCTCGATCTCGTCGGCCACCGCCGCGGCGCGGTTGCCCGCCAGCTCGGCGACCACCGGGTGCGTCCGGTTGGCGACCAGTCCGACCAGCGGCATCGATTCCCCGGCCAGCCGCTCCACGAAGTAGGACGCCTCCCGCAGCGCGTCCGGCTCCGGCGCGGCGACCACCAGGAACGCCGTTCCCGGCGAGCGCAGCAGGCGGTAGGTCTGCTCGGCGCGCTGCCGGAAGCCGCCGAAGGTCGAGTCGAAGGCCTGCACGAAGTTCGCTGCGTCGTTGAGCAGCTGCCCGCCGATGATCGTCGAGACGGCCTTGGCGAACATGCCGAACGAGGCTCCGACGATCTTGCGCAGCCCGCGCCCGCCCGCGCGCGCGGGACTGGACAGCATCTTGATGAGCCGCCCGTCCAGCACGGTCGACAACCGCTGCGGCGCGTCCAGGAAGTCCAGCGCGGAACGGCTGGGCGGGGTGTCGACGACGATCAGGTCCCATTCGCCGGAGGCGGCGAGCTGCCCGAGCTTCTCCATCGCCATGTACTCCTGCGTTCCGGAGAACGAGGTCGAAATGGTCTGGTAGAAGGGGTTGTTCAGGATCTGCTCGGCTCGTTCCGGCCCGGCGTGCATCTGCACCATGTCGTCGAAGGTGCGGCGCATGTCCAGCATCATCGCGTTCAGGTCGCCTGCGGGCTCGAAGCCCTCCAGCGACACCTGCTTGGGCGTGTTGCCGAGTTCCCGCAGGCCCAGCGCTTGGGCGAGTCGCCGGGCGGGGTCGATGGTGAGCACCACCGTCTTGCGCCCGCGCTCGGCGGCCCGCACCGAAAGCGCCGCCGCCGTGGTCGTCTTGCCGACGCCGCCGGAGCCGCAGCAGACGACGACGTGGGTGTCGGGGTCGTCCAGCAGGGCGTCGACGTCGACCTGGGACGGCCGCAGCGGTTCGCTCATCGGTGGCTCCGGATGCCGTGTTCGGTGAATATCTCGGCGAGCTCGTAGAGCTCGGCGACGTCGATCCCCGCGGTGAGGTCCGGCAGCGAGACGGTGGGCAGATCGGTGGCGGCGAGCTGGGCGCGCGCGGCGTCCTCGGCCCGGTGCCGGATGGCGTGCTCGATCGTCTCGTGGACCAGCCCGTCGAGGGTGTCGTCATCGACCTTCAGCCCGGCGGATTCGAGGCCGGCGCGCACCCGGTCGGCGTCGACGCGGCCGTCGGCGGCGGCCGACACCGATCGCGCGGGCAGCCTGCCGGGGCGGACCCGGTTGAGCACGACCGCTCCCGGCCGCAGGTCGGCGGCGTCGAGCTCCTCGACGGCTTCGAGGGTTTCGCGCACCGGGAGCTCTTCGAGCAGCGTGACGACGTGGACCACGGTGTCGGCGGAGTGGACCAGGCGCACCACGCCGTCGCTGTGGTCGCGGATCGGCCCGACCTTGGCGAGGTCGGCCATGGCGCGGGTGACGTCGAGGAACTTCACCACCCGCCCGGTCGGCGGGGCGTCCACGACGACCGCGTCGTAGACGTAGCGGCCCCGTTCGTCGGTGCGACCGACGCACTCCTTGATCTTGCCGGTGAACAGCACGTCCCGGAGCCCGGGCGCGAGCGTGGTGGCGAACTCGATGGCGCCCATCTTGCGCAGCGTCCGGCCGGCGAACCCGAGGTTGTAGAACATCGACAGGTACTCCAGCAGCGCAGGCTCGGCGTCGATGGCCAGCGCCCGCAGCTCACCGCCACCGGGAGCCGCGGCGATCCACTCCTCGGAGTAGGGCAGCGGTGCGCTGTCGAAGAGCTGCGCGATGCCCTGCCGCCCCTCGACCTCGATGAGCAGCACCTTCTTGCCGCCGGTGGCCAGCGCCAGCGCGAGCGCGGCGGCGACCGTGGTCTTCCCGGTCCCGCCCTTCCCGCTGACCACGTGCAACCGCGCCTGGTTCAGCTCCCCGTCCCATGAGGTCACGCGATCAGCGTAAGTCCCCGTTTCCAGAAATGTCTCCGCACCTGTGACCGCCGTCGTCCAACCCACCACGGTCAGGCAAGCGCCGAAGGTGCTTTCTCCTCACCCCACCTGAGCAACCGGCACCGCCGCGGCTCTGAGCGGTGCTGTGGCGAGCACGCCTCGACGCCGTGTATTGGACGTACATCAGTCGTGGCGCGCGGAGTCCACAGCGCCGCTCAGGTTCCGCTTCTGGCACCGCCGAGCACAACGACCACAGAGCCTTGTCACTACGACCTGACTACCGGCCGAGGCGGACACGACTGCCACCCAAGACGACCAGCACCACAGGAATTAGGCTCAACCCCATGCAGAAGTGGGAGTACGCCACCGTTCCGTTGTTGAGTCACGCGACCAAGCAGATCCTCGACCAGTGGGGCGAGGACGGTTGGGAGCTCGTCGCCGTGCTGCCGGGTCCGACCGGTGAGCAGATGGTGGCTTACCTGAAGCGGCCGAAGGAGGCCTGACATGGGTCGGTGGACGGATCGCCTGGCGGAGCTGGGCATTCCGCTGCCCGAGGTCGTCAAGCCCGTGGCGGCTTACGTGCCTGCCGTGCGGACGGGTTCGCTGGTGTTCACCGCGGGCCAGATCCCGATGGTGGCCGGTTCGCCGGCGGGCCTGGGCAAGGTGGGTGCTGAGGTCAGCGCCGAGGAGGCCCAGCAGCACGCCCGGATCTGCGCGCTGAACGCGCTGGCCGCGGTCGATTCGCTGGTCGGACTGGACTCGATCGTCCGAGTGGTCAAGGTCGTCGGTTTCGTGGCCTCCGCTGAGGGCTTCACCGGGCAACCCGGTGTGGTCAACGGTGCTTCGGAGCTGCTGGGCGAGGTCTTCGGCGAGGCGGGGCAGCACGCTCGCTCGGCCGTGGGTGTCGCGGAGCTGCCGCTCGGCGTGCCGGTCGAGGTCGAGTTGGTCGTCGAGGTCGAGTGAAGTCGGCATTTCGGACCTGATGCGCGGCGTCGCCCTACACGGGGTGACGCCGCGTTTTCGTTCCGTGAGCGCGACGTGTTCGCCCGGAGCGGAGTCGTGATTTTTTCGGTGGTGGGCATCCGGAGGCCGACTACGACAAGTACGCTGCGACCATCCTCGATCTTCGTTCGCCAGATCTGGTGTAGCCCAGATGGGGGGTGTTGATTCCAACGCGTTGCGTTTGGGTCGTTCAGGTGATTGTTCGACCCGGTCAGTAGCGCCAAAGTTCACCTGGAAGGGTGCAGCTGCGTTCGGGGGAGCGGCGGCTGGATCCGGAACCGGAGTACTAGGCATGGAGGGGCGCCGTGGCAGTGCGTGAAACCGATCTGCTGTGCCACGAACTGTTGCTTCGGTTGGCCGGCAGGCTGCCCGACCGGCACCTGTGGCGATACCGCGACTGGCTGGCAGGCGGTGCCGCCGAGGTCGTGGCGAGGCTTCTGCCGGGCACGCTGGTCCGCGAGCGCATCGCGCTCGACGACGACGAGCACCGGCTGCTCTCGGACGCGCTGCTGCCGCTGGGCGCCGACCCGGCGATGGTCAACGCGATCCTGCCCGCGGTCGTGGACACCACGCCGCACTACTCGTTCACCACCGAACGCCCGGCCGAGAACGTCGGCGACTCGGCGGTGCTGGTGCTCGGCGCGACGCTGCGCGGCCGCGCCGGTGTGCGCGAGGTGCGCAACACCTGGCGGCGCCGCGACTCGGGCGCCCCGAAGCTCGTCGTGCTGGTGTCCGCGTCGGACGACTGCGTCGAGCTCGCCGGGGAGATCCAGCGGGTGCTGCGGGCGCTCGGCGATTCCGCGCCCTGCGTCGAGGTCGTGCCCAAGGACCTGGAACCCACCCCGTACCACCGGATGGCGATCGAAGAGTCGGCGCTGGTGTGCGTGGGAGCTGAAGAATTCGCCGGTCGCCGCGGCTGAGCGGTCGGCAGCTAAAGGAGGCATTCGTGGTGGACGTTGCAGAGGCCGCCGGACCGGTCGACCGGCTGCACAGCCTCTTGCTGGCCATGACCGGGCGCGTCGATGACGACGGCATCGACGGCGCTCGCGAGCTGCTCGGCATGGGCTTGCCCGATGCCGGTGCGGAGTACCTGGCCGGGTGCCTGCTGGCCGGGCAGATCGAGGTGACCGCCGCGGAGCAGTACCACCTGCGCCGGGTGCTCGACGAGACGCGGTCCAACCGCCAGCTCGCCGACCGGCTCAAGGTGGTCGAGTCGCTGCTGCCGGAGAGCCACAAGTTCAGCGCCCCGCACACCGACGACACCGATCTCGAGCTCGCGCTCAAGCAGATCGGCGGACGTCTTGCCGGTCTGCGAGGCATGTGGATCACCGGCCGGACCACGCCCGCGGGCACCAGCTACGGGGCGGTGCCGCAGGGCGTTCTGCTGGCCGAGGTCGGCCCCGACGGTTCGGGTCCCGCTGTCGCCTTCCAGCTCGTCTCGGCCCTGCGCCGGGCCGGTCTTCGCTACGCGGTCGACGTCTTCGCCACCGGCGCCGACCTGCCCGAGTACCACCGCGACGCGCTGTCGACGGCTCGGCGCGTGCGGTTAGAGGTAGCGCCCGTGGAGAGGGCGGCTCCTCCGGCTGTTCCGCTCCCCGAGCAGGTCGTCGAGCGCAGACAAGCCGAAGAGCCCCCGGCTCCACCACCGCCCGCGCAGCCGGCCCCGGTGGAAGAACCCCGGCCGGAGGGGGTGTCGCACGCTGTGGCCGAGCCGCAGCACGAGTTTCCCGGTGAGCCACCCGAGGACGCACACCCCGAGACAGCGGCCGAGCAGACGGGTGTGATGATGCGCGTCCCCGCCGCGGTCGACGCCAAGTTGACCGATCGGGAGCGCAACCTGCTGCGCAAGCTGCACGAGGAGCTCGCGCACCGCGAGCAGGACGGGCCGGCCAAGCGCCAGCCCAAGGCCGAGGACGGCCGGACCTCCACCATGCCCGGCGGCACCGGTGGGTTCCCGCCGATCTCGGCGAACCAGCAGGTGTACACCTCGCAGCAGCAGCGCTGATCCCTCAGACGGTGTTCGACCGCCGGTCGCCGACATAGGGTGGCGGGCATGGATCGTTCGCTGCCAACGGGATTCGTGCCGGAGGACCGGCCGGACAAGCCCGTGCGCCCCAAGGACGCGGCCACCGTGATGCTGCTGCGCGACGGCCCTTCGGGACCTGAGGTGTTCCTGCAGCGCAGGGTGAAGGGCATGGCCTTCGCGGGCGGGATGACGGTGTTCCCCGGAGGCGGTGTCGACCAGCGCGACGCGGACGCCTCCGTCGCCTGGAGCGGACCGGGGCCCGAGTGGTGGGCGCAGCGCTTCGGCTGCACGCCGGAGGTGGCCCGCGCGCTGGTGTGCGCGGCGGTCCGGGAGACGTTCGAGGAGTCGGGCGTGCTGCTGGCCGGACCCGATTCGTCGACGGTCGTCGAGGACACCGGCGGCTATTCCGCAGCCCGCCAGGCCCTGGTGACCAGGGACGTCTCGCTCGCCGGCTTCCTCGCCGAGGAAGGTCTGGTGCTGCGCGCCGATCTGCTGCGCCCGTGGGCGAACTGGCTGACGCCCGAGCAGGAGCCGCGCCGCTACGACACGAGGTTCTTCCTGGCCGCGATGCCGGCCGGGCAACGCGCGGACGCCATCACCACCGAGGCCGCCGAGGCCTACTGGGCGACGCCGCAGCAGGCGCTGAGCGACTTCCGCGAGGGCCGCTGCCACCTGCTCCCGCCGACCGAGGTCACGCTCACCGAGCTCGCCGAGGCCGACGACCTCGCGGCCGCGCTGAGCGCCGAGCGGACGCTGAACAAGATCATGCCGAAGCTGATCGAGCGCAACGGTCGCTGGCACGCGGTGCTGCCCGGCGAGCCCGGATTCGAGGAGGCGTGATGCAGCACCCCGCCTACGGCGAGCTCCGCCCGGTCACCTCCTACGCGTCGGTGCTGCTGGCCGACAACCCGAACCCGATGACGCTCGACGGCACCAACACGTGGGTGCTGCGCGACCCGGACTCGCGCGAGTGCGTGGTCATCGACCCGGGCCCGGACGACGCCGTGCACCTGAGCCGGGTCGCCGGCCACGGGCCGGTGTCGCTGGTGCTGCTCACCCACCACCACGAGGACCACACCGCGGGCGTGGCGGATTTCGTGCAGCGCACCGGGGCTCCGGTGCGCGCGCTCGACCCGACGTTGTGCCACGACGCCGAGCCGATCACCGACGGGGAGCCGATCGACGCGGCGGGCCTGCAGCTGCGGGTGCTGGCCACGGCGGGCCACACCGCGGACTCGGTCTGCTTCGTCGCCGAGCACGACGAACCGGCGGTGTTCACCGGCGACAGCATCCTGGGCCGAGGCACCACGGTCGTCGCTCACCCCGACGGCCACCTGGGCTCCTACCTGGACTCGCTGCGCAAGATCGCGTCCCTGCCGCCGGGCGTCCGCGCGCTGCCGGGCCACGGCCCGGAACTCGACGACGCCCGCGCGGCGGCCGAGCACTACCTCGACCACCGCAGGCAACGCCTCGCCCAGGTCCGCCAGGCCCTCGGCGACCTCGGCCCCGGAGCCACCCCGCGCCAGGTGGTCGAACTCGTCTACGCCGACGTCGACCCCGCCGTCTGGCCCGCAGCAGACCTCACGGTCCAAGCCCAACTCACCTACCTCGAGGACCGCGAAGACCTCCGACGGGGAGATATCGGTTGATACAGCACACGTCGCTCAGATGAGCAGGGCGGTCAACGCCGAGCTCGGCAACGCGCAGCTGAGGAGATATATCGCCCACCGCACCGTCCGGAGCTTTCGTTCGGCGATGCGGCTGTTCTCCCAGAGCTGTTCGAGGACCAGTTTCCGCAATCGGGCTTCTTGATGTAGTGCTCCTTGGATTGCCTTGCGGAACGTTCGTGAGCTGGGGTATCGATCGGCAATGTGTCTGAAGTAGAGGGAGGGGCCATGTCCCCGAGTAGCTCGTAGGCGGGGGACGAAGGCGTGCAACGCGAGCAGGGCACTCGTGCCGACCAGGGCGAGACTGGCCACCGCAAACCCGGCTCGCCACGGGTCTTCGGGCCAGTTCGCCGGCGGCGGGAAGCCGCGCAGCAGCAGCCCGCCCAACACCCCTGCTCCTGTGGTTGTGGCGGCCGCCTTCGCGTCGGCGACCTTGATCCATTCGTTGACCTGTTGCAACGCCTTCCAGGCATCCTCGGTCACCGTGTCAGTTTCGGGGGGTCTGCTCGTCATCGTTGGATTTGGCGAGAAAGCGAGCGATCGCGCTGACAGCGTCACCCAGCTGTTGGGTGAGGCGGGCGAACTCCCGCTGCCAGTCATTGAAATCTCCTGGAGGTCCATCGACGGGCCACTGAGTTCCGGGCTCATCTGGGCGGTCCAGCCGCCCCTTGATGCCGAAGGTCGAGCTCGCTGCGTTGACCGCGCTGCAGAAGATGTTCACAGCGATGGCCTGTGGGTTCGCCGGTGCGTGCGCGTGGGTGTCGGTCTCGGATTCGTGTTGCGTTGGCCGGGGCTCTCCAGATGACATCCAGGCTCCTCGGCTCTAGCGCAGAACGCCGAAGTTGGCGAAGTTTGCGTGGACAGGGGCCGCAGAACCTGTTGACGACGAAGGTTTGAGGAAAAGAGGTGGGTGAAGCGGGCGCCGAGGGGATCGCACGCGTGATCGGAACGTAGAGCCAGGCGTGCTCGTTGAACTCCTTGTCCCTCACTGCGATCGGCTGCATGTCCTCCGGTACGAGCGCGGTGTGACCGTGTTGAACGATGTCCTGGTAGATGCGGTCGGACAAGGCGACGACCAGGTCGGTATCAGTGATGTCGGCCAGAGCTCGGCGCAGCGGCTCGCAGTCGCGGATCCGGTGCACGACCACAGCGCCCTGGCCGGAGTAGCCGTTGCAGGCCGGGATCGCAACGCCGACATGGATCGCCAACCGCAGCCGAAGCCGAGCTTCGGGCTTGAAATCCTTGTTGTGGCGAGTGAGGGCACGCGCCAATTCGCGGACGAAGTCGTCGACGACCACGGTTTCGGGCTGGTCATCGGGTAGGACGGCGAACTCTCCGTCACCCTGCGGCTGCCGATCCCAACGGCTGCGGTCGAGTCCGCAGCGCTGCGCTGCGAAGTCGAGCACGGCGTGCAGGCCCTTCTGGATGGCATGCTGCCGTTGGTCATCCTGGCTGCCGTACTTCTCAGCGTCTACGGCTAGGCAGAGTCGGCGGCGAACTAGTTCCGTCATCACTCAAAAGCCCCTTTCACGTAGCCGGGAGACACAGTCAGCTACGTAAAGGAGATGTTGCTACGACATAGGGATGAAGAAGACGCACTAGTGCGGCTTCAGCTCTCCTTTTTTGCGACTCTCTGTAATTCAGGGCGGTTTGTGATGGTTACTTTCCGGTAGCCTTGGGTGATCGCCCCGATTCGATCGAGCTCCTTGAGCGCGTCCTGGGTGACTCGCTTCCCGGCTCCGGCGAGTTGTGCGAGCTCTTCCTGCCCTAGCGGTATCTCGTACCGATCGAGTTCGCGGAGACCGCCGTAGGACTCCGCGATCTGCTCCAGGACCCGCGCTACGCGCGTTTTCGCGTCGTGGTTCGAGAAGTCGAGACGGCGTTCGTCGGCCCACCGGAGCCGGTGTCCGAGGACCTGCAACAGCTTCAAGGTCACCGACGAGTGCTCGCGCAGGAGGTTGGCGAAGAGGGTCGCTTCGATCCGTCTCGCGCGAACATGGCCGAACGCCGTGACATCCGCATACCGGAGTCGGTGTTCGAGCACGCCCATTTCGCCGAGGAGGTCGCCGCCGAACCGCAAGGCCAGCAGAGTCAGGTCGCCGTTCGTGTCCCGAACGGTCACCTTGGCGACTCCGCTGAGCAGCAGCACAACATGGGATGGGCAGTCGCCTTGCGCCAGAATCGTGTCGCCCGGCTGGTAGCTCTTTGGTGCACCGAGCTCGCTCACCAGGGAGCGGCCACGTTGATCGAGCGAACCGAGCAGAGTGTGCGCAGGCCAATGTGCAACTTCAAGCACCGGCGGTCGGTCGTGGACGACCGTCCTCCTCCCCAGGGCGTTCGGATGTGTCAACACCGTGCCGCCGGTTTGGCACCGCAGCACCGTTTCATGGTGTTCCGACGGTATTCATCCGCGTCACCGCTGATTGTGTAATCGAAACGAGGCCACCCGTTCGGACTCACGCCTGCTCGGGCGCGAGAACGTATCTGACGCTGTTCGGCGCAGCCGGATCAGCTGCCGGCGAGGGTGAGGTTGGTCCGGGTGGGGAGGAGGGTGTTGCGGCGGACGTAGAGGACCGCGGCGAGGGCGGCTCCTGCTGCTCCGGCGACCAGGAACGCGGTCGGGGGCCCGGCGAGCTCGACGAGCTGACCGCTGACGGACTGGCCGATGGCCGAGCCCAGCGTCACCGAGGTGACCACCCAGCCGAACGCCTCCGCGGCCGTGCCGGGTGGGGCCGCGAACTCGACCGCGACCGAGTGGGCCGTCGACTGCGGGGTGATCAGGCAGCCCGCGACCAGCAGCATCAGTGCCAGGCCCAGCAGCGTCGTCGGGAGGGCGAGCAGCGCGACCAGGCCCGCGAAGCCCAGCAGCAGCGCGGGCAACCGCAGGTGCATCGGCCGCGGCCAGGGGTGCACGCCGTAGACCACGCCGACCGCGACCGAACTGACCGAGGCGAGGCTCATCAGCAGCCCGCCCATCGTGGGCTGACCCGCGTCGACGGCGGCGGCCGGGACGGCGACCTCGATGAAGCCGATCACCATGCCGAAGCCCAGCGCGGCCAGCGCGACCGTGCGCATCCCCGGGGCCGCGATCGCTCCCAGCATCGCGCCCGCGTGCTCGCTCGGGTCCGGTCGCTGCGTGCGGGCCGCGCGCGTCGAGGCGAAGCCGACGCTGCCCAGGACCATGCACGCCGAGCCGACCACGACGCCGGTGCCCGCCCACGGCATCGCCACCAGCAGGCCCGCCAGGCCCGGTCCGAGGATGAAGAAGACCTCGAGGCTGATCGCCTCGTAGGAGAACGCCGCCTCGCGGACGCGGCCGGCCGGCAGCAGGTGCCCCCACAGGGCGCGCGAGGCCGAACCGATGTTGGGCTGCAGCAGGCCCATCGCGAACGCCCCCGCCACCACCAGCGGTGTCGAGGCGCCCAGCTCGATCGCGGCCAGCGTCGCCACCACCGAGGCCGTGAACAGCGCTGAGGTGATGTACAGCGGCTTCGACGGGCCGATCCGGTCGACGATCCTGCCCTGCACGACCGAGCCCATCGCCACGCCGATCAGCTCGGCGGCCGAGACCGCTCCCGCGATCGCGAACGACGAGCTCTCCCGCTGCATGTACAGCAGCAGGGCCATGCCGATCATCGCGATCGGCAACCGGCCCAGCAGCGAGGTCACGACGGGCGTGCGGGCTCCGGGGGTGGTCAGGGCGGCGCGGTAGTCGGCCAGCGACGTGGATGTGGACACGCGTACCAGTATGCCGATTGTGGTACGCCGGTACCAACCTGTTTTTCGCCTGCTAGGTGCTGGCTGAGTGACGTTCGTTACTCAGAACGGGTGATGTGTGCAACCGTCCCCTCGGGACGCACGTCTTGGTTGGTGAAAGGGGGTTGCTGGACAGCACGGACTTCCAGCATCTTCGAAGGGGAGACAACTCCACACAGACGCCTCCGGTGCCGAGGATTCGGGGCCGAAGCATCGGGGGATCGGGGAAGCGTGGTTAGTCGTCGGGGGACGAACCACGCGAAATGTGAAGGGGCTGGAGCGCCACGTCGGGGGTGGCGCCCAGCCCCTTCACATGCACCAGCTCATCGGGCGGTGCGCAGAAGCGGTCAGCAGCCTCCGCCGCCTCCTCCGCCGTCGCCCCCTCCGGAGCCTCCGCCGCCGTCACCGCCGGAGCCGCCGCCGTCGAAGCCGCCCCAGCCGCCGTCGTGGCTGCTGGTGATGCCGACGAACGAGCCGCCGGTCCGCTTGCGGCGACGGCCGTCGATCCGGTTCGACTTGCTCATCGCGGTCCGCACCGTCATCAGGAATACGACCACCAGGACCGCCGCCACCAGCGCGATCACCATCGCGGAATTCATCCCCAGTCCCCTTTCGCCTCTGCGTCCGACCGTTGGACGTGGCGGGGGTGACGTGCGTTGCGCTCGAGGCTCAACGTGAAATTCACGGACGCGCTCCGACCGGGCCGCGCGCACGCAAAGGACGCGCGTCGGCTGAAGAACCCGGGAAGGAGCCCCGGACTCTTCGGCCGACGCGCGTCAGCTTCGCGATATGTGTGACGTCGCCGCTCAGCGAGCGCGGCGGGCCAAGCGCTCCGGATCCAGGATCAGCACGCTCTTGCCCTCGAGACGCAGCCAGCCGCGGTGCGCGAAGTCCGCGAGCGCCTTGTTCACGGTCTCCCGCGAGGCGCCGACGTACTGCGCGATCTCTTCCTGCGTCAGGTCGTGGGTGACCCGAAGCAGACCCGCTTCCTGGCTGCCGAAGCGCTGCGCGAGCTGCAGCAGCGCCTTGGCGACGCGTCCCGGGACGTCGGTGAAGATCAGGTCGGCGAGCATGCCGTTCGTGCGGCGCAGGCGGCGAGCCACCACGCGCAGCAGCTGTTCGGCGATCTCCGGGCGAGTGGCGATCCACTGCCGCAGAGCGCCGCGGTCCATGCTCAACGCGCGCACCTCGGTGACCGTGGTCGCGGTCGAAGTCCGCGGCCCGGGGTCGAAGATGGACAGCTCGCCGAACATGTCCGACGGCCCCATGATCGCCAGCAGGTTCTCCCTGCCGTCCGGGGATTTGCGTCCGAGCTTCACCTTGCCGGACTGAATGATGTAGAGCCGGTCACCCGGCTCGCCCTCGGCGAAAATCACGTGTCCGCGCGGGAACTCGATCGGTTCCAGCGACTGTGCCAGTGCCTCCGCCGCGGCCGGCTCCACGCCTTGGAAGATGCCGGCTCGGGCCAGGGTCTCGTCCACCTCGTCCCTCCATGTTGAGACGCGGCGGCTGTCTGTGGTGCCGGACCCGCGTCAGCGTGTCTGGCGATGTGCCGCCGATCACTACCAGTGATTCTAAGACTGGTCGCGCGAACGGCGAGTACGCAGCCTACCGGCGCGTCCCACCCTGCGTAGCTGGAAAAGCTCCAGCGCACGTCCAATACCTTGCCGGAACAGCGCCCGCACCTCATCAGGCCGGGCGTTCTCCAGCAACTCCTCCACCTCGTTCTCTTGCACCGCCACATGCCGCAGGCGGGCTTCCACGCGCTCCATGAAGAGCGTGAAGAACATGATCACGAGCGGTACGACGATGACGAACCAGGCAGCCATCATGGTGTGAATCCTCGCTCATACCTTCGACGCCGGTTCACCCGGGGGTCGATTCGCAGGGCCGGTGACAGTACCGCCACTTTCCGTGTCCGTGCTCCTCCGTAGTCTGGTGGGGTGCCGGAGCCTGCCCGAAACACCCGCGCCAAGTCCGCTGGACCATCTCCTGACCAGGTCGTATCCCGGTCCAGGAAGAAGGAGGAGACCCGGTTGGGGCTCGTCCGGCGAGCGAGGCGCATGCTGCGCGCCCTCGACGAAGCCTATCCGGACGCGCATTGCGAGCTTGATTTCAACACGCCCCTGGAGCTGGCGGTCGCGACCATCCTGTCCGCCCAGTGCACCGACAAGCGGGTCAACGAGGTCACGCCCGCGCTGTTCCGCCGGTACCCGACGGCCGAGGCCTACGCCGGAGCCGAGCGGACCGAGCTGGAGGAGATGATCCGGTCCACCGGCTTCTACCGGAACAAGGCGTCGTCGCTGATGGGGCTGGGCGCCGCGCTCGTCGACAAGCACGGCGGCGAGGTCCCGCGGAAGCTCGACCAGCTGGTCAAGCTGCCCGGGATCGGGCGCAAGACCGCCAACGTGATCCTCGGCAACGCCTTCGACGTCCCGGGCATCACCGTGGACACCCACTTCGGACGCCTGGTGCGCCGGTGGGGCTGGACCGAGCTGGAGGACGCGGTCAAGGTCGAGCACGCGATCGGCGAGCTGATCCCCCGCAAGGAGTGGACGATGCTGTCGCACCGGGTGATCTTCCACGGCCGCCGGGTCTGCCACTCCCGCAAACCGGCCTGCGGCGCGTGCCTGCTGGCCAAGGACTGCCCCTCCTACGGCGCCGGTCCGATCGACCACGTGGAGGCCGCGAAGCTGGTCAGGGGTCCGGAGACGCCGCGACTGCTGGAGCTGGCGGGCATCGTCGACGAGGTCCCGGACAAGACCATCGAGAGCCAGGCGGCCAAGGAGCCGGTGGCGTGAACCTCCGTGCCTACCGGTCCGAGATCCAGTGGACCGTGGTGGTCGTCGTGCTCGCCGTCCTCGCGGCGGTCGCGCTCTGGCCGCGCGACCACGAGCAGCAGGGCCCCACCGCGGCGCCACCACCACCGGCGGAGCGCATCGATCCGCAGCAGCGCGCCGCCGCCGCGCTGCAGCCGTGCCCGGCCGGGACCGGCGGACCCGCCGAACTGGCCGGCACGACGTTGCAGTGCCTGGCCGACGGGCAGCCCGTCGACCTGGCCGCGGCCGCCTCGGGTGGACCGACGCTGATCAACCTCTGGGCCACCTGGTGCGTTCCGTGCCGCACCGAGCTGCCCGCGCTGCAGGCCTACAGCACCGAGCCCGGAGCCGTCCGGGTGCTGGGAGTGCAGGTCGACAGCGGCGCGGCGGAAGGTCTTGACCTACTGCGCGCGCTCGGCGTTCACTTCCCGAACGTGCATGACGGCGACAACCGCGCGCGGGCTGCGCTGCGGTCTCCCAACGTGCTGCCGGTCAGCTACGTGGTGACCGCCTCCGGCGAGGTCCGGCGCATCGATCCACCGGTCGCGTTCGAATCCCCGCACGAGGTTCGGGCCGCCGTCGAACGAACCCTGGGGGGTCAGTGAGCGACAACGGACCGCTGGTCGATCCTGCTGACCTGCCCGAATGGATGCGGACGCTGGTCAAGCGCACCGCCGACCTCGACCCCGGGCACTTCGGCTGGCCGAAGGACGCGCCGCCGTCCTCCGCCCGCGCCGCCGCGGTGCTGATCCTGCTCGGCGAAGGCGAGCAGGGGCCCGAGGTGCTGCTGCTGCGCCGCGCCGACGGGCTCAACTCGCACCCCGGTCAGGTTGCCTTCCCGGGAGGCGCGCTCGACGATGTCGATTCCGGCCCGGTGGACGCCGCGCTGCGTGAGGCCGTCGAGGAGGTGGGGGTGCGGGTCGAGGGCGTCCGGCCCGTCGCGACCCTGCCGGAACTGCACGTTCCGCACAGCGGGTTCCGGGTGACCCCGGTGCTCGCGCACTGGGTCGAGCCGTCGCCGGTCGCGGCGGTCGACCCGGGTGAGACCGCGGCCGTGGCCCGGGTGCCGATCTCCTGGCTCACCGACCCCGAGAACCGGGTGAGGGTGCGGCTGACCAGCGGAATGGCCGGTCCGGCGTTCCTGGTCCCGGGCATGCTCGTCTGGGGCTTCACCGGCGGGCTGCTGGCCGGACTGCTGGAACTGGCCGGTTGGTCGCGCAGCTGGAACCGGGCTGACGTGCGCGAGCTGGACGAGGCCTGGCGGGCGGCCGAGGAGTCCGACGACATCGGCCTGGGGCGTTCCTGAGGGGTGGCGAAGACCTCCTTGGAAGCCCGGCTTGGCCGTTCTGTTGTCGAACCATGAGACGGTGGTGCGGCTGATCGTCCATCGCGAGGGGTGAGTGGGTGAACTGGGTCGACCTGCTGGTGGTGCTGCTGGCACTGCTCGCCGCGGTCTCCGGGGCTCGGAGCGGTCTGGTCACCGCGCTGCTGTCCTTCGTGGGCGTGTTCGTCGGAGCCGTGGTGGGGCTGAAGGTGGCGCCGCTGCTGCTGGACACCCTGGACAGCCCGGTCGCCCGGCTGGCCTTCGGCGTCGGCATCGTGGTCCTGCTGGTCGCCTTCGGTGAGACCTTCGGGATGTGGGCCGGCCGCGAGCTGCGGGACCGGATCACCTCGCCACGGATAGCAGGGGTCGACAACGCGCTGGGCTCGGTGCTGCAGTTCATCGCCGTGCTGGTGGTGGCCTGGCTGGTGGCGCTGCCGTTCACCTCGGCGACCGCGCTGCCCGGTCTGGCGGCGGCGTTGAGCCGTTCGCAGGTGCTCGGCGCGGTCAACTCGGTGATGCCCCCGCAGGCCAGGGCGCTGCCCAACGACCTGCGCAAGATGCTCGGCATGTCGGGCTTCCCGGAGGCCCTGGAGCCGTTCTCGGAGACCCCGGTCGCCGAGATCGCACCGCCCGACCCGGCGCTGGCCGGCAGCGACGTGGTGCGCAACGCGCAGCTCAGCGTGGTCAAGATCCGCGGCAGGGCGACGTCCTGCGCCCGTGCGCTGGAGGGCACCGGTTTCGTCGTGGCGCCGCACCGGGTGATGACCAACGCGCACGTCGTGGCGGGCACCGACCGGGTGGCCATCGAGATCGGTCGCGGCGACTTCGACGCCGAGGTCGTGATGTACAAGCCGGACGTCGATTTGGCGATCCTGGAGGTCCCGGACCTCGACGCCGAGGCGATGACGTTCGCGTCGCAGTCGGCTCACCCCGGTGACGACACGATCGCCCTCGGCTATCCGCTCGACGGGCCCTACACGGCTTCGGCCGGTCGCATCCGGGAGCGCATCCGGTTGCGCGGTCCGGACATCTACGACAACGCGACCGTGGTCCGCGACGTCTACACGGTGCGCGGGCGGGTGCAGAGCGGCAACTCCGGTGGACCGCTGATCAACCCCGAGGGGGACGTGGTCGGTGTCGTCTTCGGCGCCGCCGTCGACGACCCGGAGACGGGTTTCGCCCTCACGGCCGACGAGGTCGCCGACGAGGTGGAGGCGGCTCCGCAGCTGCGCACCCCGGTCTCCACGGGCAACTGCACGAACTGATCCGGGAGCGGGAGTTCGCCCGGGGGCGGTCTTGGCCCGAACCGTCCACGATCGATGTCCTTTTTGTCCGGACAGTTCGGACCGGAACGCCCGCCGACGAGGTTCCCGCACTCCGGAGCAGGGCCCCGAGGTGCGAAAAACCGCGACGGACCTGGGTCCGCCGCGGTTTTTCGACGTGGGTGTGAGCGCCCGATCCGTCAGCCCTGGGCAGGCTCCTCGGCCTGGCGGCGCTTGGTGATGTTCTTGGTCTCCTTGAGGGAGGCCATCGTGCGCTTCGGCGCGCGGAGCTTGCGGACCTTCAGGTAGCCGAGCAGCCCGAAGAGACCGGCGACCAGCAGCATCGCCAGGAAGACGATGCCGAACGCGGCCCAGCGCCACAGGCCGAGCGCGTGCAGGCCCTCCGCGGCGGTGAAGAACAGGAAGAACAGGCTGAAGCCCAGCACGCACAGCGCCAGGATGAAGAAGACGCTGCCCTTGAGCGCCTTCTTGACCTCACCGGCGATCTCGGACTTGGCGAGCTCCACCTCGGAGCGGACCAGCGTGGACAGGTGAGTCGTTGCGTCTTTGACCAACGCGCCGATGGACTGCCCGTCGGGAGCTGTGCCCTCCTCGGACAACGGGATGGAGTTGACCGAACTCCACTCCGCACCTTCGCGGCTGCCGTTGGTGCTCTTCTGGGCGCTGTTCACGCGAACCATCGTGCCACGGGAGATCACACCCTCGCCCAGCGACTCGCGATGCGTTACCCGTGAGTGACATTCCCACCGGGCTCATCAGCGGCTTCACCGTTGAGCTTGCGCCCCCTGCGGAGCAGTACCGCGGCGGCCAGCAGCGAGGCGATCGCGGAGGCGATGAGCACCGCGGCCTTGGCGCGCTCGGCGGCCGCGCCCTCCAGCGCGAGTTCGGTGATGAGCAGGCTGACCGTGAACCCGACGCCGCCGAGCATCGCCAGCGCGCCCATGTCCGTCCAGGACACCGAGCTCGGTTTGTCGCCGATGCGCAGCTTCACCGCGATGAACGAGGTGACGAAGATGCCGACGAACTTGCCGACCACCAGGCCGACCATCACGCCGATCGCCACCCGGTCCTCGAACATCGAGGTCAGCGCCTCGCCGTCGACGGGGACCCCGGCCGCGAAGAACGCGAACACCGGCACCACCAGGCCCGCCGACCACGGCTGCAACCGGTGTTCCAGCCGCATCGCCGGGGACGCCCCCTCGTCGGGGTCGGTGCGGACGCGGGTGAGCAGGCCCAGCGCGACGCCGGCGATCGTGGCGTGGATGCCGCAGCTGTGCACCGCGATCCAGGTCGCGATGGCCAGCGGGACGTAGATCCACGGCGAGCGGATGCGCTTGTGCTGCAGGAACCAGTACAGCGCGCACAGCGCGACGGCGGCCAGCAGCGCCAGCAGGTTCAGGCCGGAGGTGAACACGACGGCGATCACGATGATGCCGCCTAGGTCGTCGACCACGGCCAGGCTGAGCAGGAACACGCGGGCTGCGGTCGGCATCCAGGACCCGGTCAGCGCGAGGACGCCGAGCGCGAAGGCGATGTCGGTGGCCACCGGGATCGCCCACGCGGTCTCGTGACCGGGGGCGCCGACGCTGACCGCGAACGCCAACCCTGCGGGCACGACCATCCCGCCGACCGCGGCGATCACCGGCAGCAGCGCGCTGCGGATGTTGGACAGCTCGCCGATCACCAGCTCGCGCTTGAGCTCCAGACCGGCGACGAAGAAGAAGATCGCGAGCAGGCCGTCCTTGGCCCACTCGCCGATGCTGAGGTCGAGGTGCAGCAGGTGCGGCCCGACCTCGAAGTCGCGGATCGCGGTGTAGAAGGCGCTCGCGGGGGAGTTCGCCAGCAGCAGCGCGATGGCCGCGGCGGCGAGCAGCACCATGCCACCGACGGTCTCGGTGCGCAGGTAGGCCCCGAAGTCGAAGGTGCGGGCGCGGTTGCGGGCGTCGGACAAAGCGGCTCCGTTCGTGGACAGCACGATTCCGTCGCCGACCAGACTTCCCGGCACACCAGTAGCCGAGCCTAACATCCGTTCGGACGATCACTTGCCCGTTCAATCACCTCCGCACTGCTGTATCTGCAGCTCAGGGAAGGTGCGCAAAAAAATGGGAGGGCGCCCGCGCGATGCGGACGCCCTCCCGCGAACTGCGTGGACGATCAGTCGTCGCCGGACTTGAGGCCCTGGGAGATGAGGTCCATGACGGAGGAGTCGGCGAGCGTGGAGACGTCGCCGACTTCGCGGTTCTCGGCGACGTCGCGCAGCAGGCGGCGCATGATCTTGCCGGAGCGGGTCTTGGGCAGT